>CACWTQ010000062.1:0-10459 GCA_902763835.1 uncultured Ruminococcus sp.
ACCTTGAAATACGTCAGTATTCCTGCGGTGTTGTGCCTAACACAGAACAAATTATCCTGCGTCTAAATTGTTCAACTTATTTCCCAACAGTTCCTAAGGAACTGGAAAATAAAAACAAAAATTTGTTTAAATTAAATTGACAAAGAACCAAAGAATGTGTTATCATAATAATGTATGAATTTAAGTTTGTATGATGTGAAATTTTGATGAATTTTTTAAATCAAGGAGAATATATAGATTATGGGATTTTTTGATAAGTTTTCAAAGAAAGAAAAAAACAGCGTTGACGAGCTTGCCGATAAGGCTGATAAGCTGATTTCGACAGACACTAAGAAAGAAGAACCTGTTTCAGAGGAAAAAAACGAAGAGGTAAAGAAAGAAGCTGCTAAATCAGAAGAGAAAAAAAGCGAGCTTACAGAGAAAAAGACAGTTAAAAAGCCGTCCGAAGACGAGCGATTCACTGTACTTGTCGAGGACGTTTTCCAACTTAAAGACGGACAGGGTGTTGTTGTCGGCGGAACTCTTTATGGCAAGCTGCGTAATCACGAGGTTGTGTACATTCTTCACCCGATTCTTGGAAGCGGTATTGAGGTTGAAGTTGACGGCATTGAAGAGGGTCCGATGAATATGGTTGAAGAGGCAAGCAACAGCAGAGTCGGAATTAAGTTTACTTCAATTAAGGATAGAAATCAGATTCCGAGATACTCCGTTGTTACAAATATTCGCCCTGTTGAAAAGCCTACAAGAGAAGAGCCGAATGCGGAAAGTCCGTTCCTGCTCGGTCTTTGCCGTGAGTACGACAGACTTATAAAGGACGCTGCATATCAGAGTATTTTTACTTTTGCGGTATTCTCTGCAAAGTATATTACACCGGTTAAGGTTGATGTGGATACGGTTAATACTACCGAGTCTAAAGCAGTTCTTAAAAAGGATTCAAAGATTTCCTTTAAACTTTTGCATAAGCCCGATGATAATGATGTTCTGGCACTGCCTGTATTTACGGATTATTACGAATTGAAACTGTGGAAAGAAGCTTACGAGGGCAACGAGCAGCCGCAGAATTTCTTTATGACGTTTGAACAGTGTGCCGAAATCGGCTTGAAGAACGGCGGTTTTGTTATTAACCCGTTCGGTAACAGACCTGTGTTTGTATCAAATGAAAACATTAACTATGTTCTTCAGATGAAAGCAAATCTTGACAAGAAGATTGCTGAAGAGAAAGAAAGCAATTCGTAATTATGCTTTTGGGTGTTCGGAAGTTGGTATGACAGACCGATAATTCGTATTTTATGAGTTTCGTTATTTATTAAGCAGAAACGATTTACTCAATATATGGTTTTGGTTGGGAATGTTTTTGAATTTTTACATTGGCATTTGTTGAAAAATTTTAAAAAGAAGTGTTGACAAATGCCGATGTATATGTTATTATTATAAGGCACTGAAAAATAGTTAATGTTGAATCTGAATTTTGAAAAAAGTTTTAAAAAAAATTCAAAAAAAGTGTTGACAAAGGTTTGAATGTGTGATATAATAATTAAGCACTGTTAAGGAAACAGATGTTGTCTTAATATGCTGGTGTAGCTCAGTTGGTAGAGCAGCTGATTTGTAATCAGCAGGTCGGGGGTTCGAGTCCGTCCACCAGCTCTTTATTCTGCAAAAATTTATTTGCAGTTTACATAGATAGGCTTTTAACAGCTTATCGCTTAAAATGGGAGAGTTCCAGAGCGGTCAAATGGGGCAGACTGTAAATCTGTTGTTTCGGCTTCGGTGGTTCGAATCCACCCTCTCCCACCAAATAGAAGTTCTCGTTGCTGTGCTTCGGGAACTTCTATTATTTTCTGACAGTTCCTAATAGTGAACGGAGAAGAGAGGAAAGCGGTAAACGTAATTATGGGAGATTATACGTTATGGAAAAGAAAAGAAATTATCAAATAGACAATATCAGAGCTCTTGCAATATTACTTGTCGTTTTCGGACACAGTATTATTTTATATTCTTCTAAATGGAATTTATATACGAGCAATGTGAGTGTTCCCGCACTTGATAAGTTAAAAATATGGATTAGCTTAATTCAGATGCCTCTTTTTTTTGCATTATCCGGATTTTTGTTTTCACTGCAATATAAAAAGACCGCATACGGTTTGCTAATCAAAAAAAAGGCTAAAAGATTGCTTATACCATATTGTTTTGTTGGTTTATGCTATATGGTTCCGATAAAAATTTTAGTTAAGTGTCCGGGATATGAAAATATTAATTTTAAGAAAATATTCATAAAAATATTTCTGGGGAAAGATAACGGACATCTATGGTATTTGCCTTGCCTGTTTATATGCTTTATGATAGCAAAACCGATTTTTGCTTTTTCTTTTGATTCTTCCGATAAAAAGAAATTTTCGTCAGCTTTAAAAATTCTTTCGGTTATTCTTGTTTTTAGTCTTTTTTCGATTTTTTCAGGTAAAATTGGAAAGCTGTCTGTTTTTCACGGAATACGTTTGCCGAAAGATATTATGAAGAATTTTATTTGGTTTTATATCGGGGGATTTATTCTCAAAAAAGGTACGGCATTCATTGATATATTAAATAAAAGAAAAATTTTTGTTTTTATTTTAGCGGTTGTAATGTCTGTTTTGTCAATAATTTATCCACGCTATTTCAGCTTTTTAACCGCTTTAGTTCTGGTAATTGCTTACTTTACGATTGTTCCTAAAAAGCAGAATAAAATATGCGACTTTTTAAGCAAGAACAGTTTTGGAATTTATTTATTTCATTCTCCGTTAATTTATATTACTTTTACTTTTTTATCCGAAGCTTCACCTTTTATTGTGGTTGGTTTGAACTTTTTGTGTTTCGGTTCAATTGCACTGATAATAACCTTGTTAATACAGAAAACAAAATTTAGTTTTCTTATTGGAATGTAATAAGAGCTTGTTTAAAAGTTGTTTATTGGGTACACCTATGGTGTACCCTTAATTGTTTCATCTGTTTATCTCACAAAGTTTACATTTTATTCATGAACAAAAAAGAGTTTGATGTAAAATCAAATTATAAATTGAATAAGGAGTGTAGCTTATGAAAAAGAAGATTATAAAAACCGTCAAGGTTGTATTGGCTGTTTTTTTGATTGTTGCTTGTTTGGGCGAAGTCGGGATATATGCCCGTGTAATGCGTAACAAAGACATAATAAATGAGTATCTTGACGAATATAATACAGGTACGGCGACCTTTGATGATGTTAAAGCTGTTAATCTTCACCTGAAAGACTATGTGAAAATCGGCGAAACGGAAACTTCCGACCTTGTTCTTTCAAGGAGTTATTGGTTTTTCGGGATTACTCTTATGAGCGGCTATAAAAAATCCAAAAGATTCGGAAATATTTTTACATACAGGGATAAAAACAATAACAGCTATTCAGTTACCGCCACAGACGAGTGGTGTCCATTTTTCAGAGTTTACTCCGTTTCAAAAGGTATAATTAAGAATTAATATGTTGTAAAAATAGTATAAAATAGAATTTCCCTTGCGGTGCAATTGTAAAATTGTGCTGTAAGGGAGTTTTGTTTGGAAATAATTTCGTATATAGTACTGAAAATTATGTAAAATTCGAGAATTCATTGACAGACAGAGAACAATTATAGTAAAATGTATAAGAGTAAAATAAATTGTATTGATGTACTAGAAACAAAGGAGATTGCTTATTATGAAGTTGAAAAAAGTGTTGGCAATTACAACAATTCTTTCAATATTATGCAGCTTTACTGCGTGCGGTACGGCTTCCAAAAGAGTAACAAGAGAAGAGAGAGATGCCGGTAGCTCTGTTTCCGAGGTTGTTTTTTCAGAGGAGGCAGAAGACGAAACAGTTTCCGAAGAGGAAGTTTCTTCAGAGGAAAGCGAAGAAGAGAGTGAAACCGAAAGTGCTGAAGAGAGCGAAGCTGAAAGTGAAGCTGAAAGTGAAGCTTCCGAGGCTGAAAGTAAGTTAGAGGACGAAAGCAAGTCTGAGAGTAAGTTAGAGGACGAGAGCAAGGCTGAGAGCAAAGACGAGGAGGAAAATTCTGAATCGTCAAAAGCAGAAAGTGAAGACGGTGCATTTGTATACGAAGGTGTTTCGATAGTTCTTCCGGAGAACTTCACAGTTCAAGACAGCTCAGCATCGATTGTTATTGCTTATCCCGATACTTATCCGCAGGAAACAGATAATGTGAACTTTACAAAAACGAATGAATCTGTTGCCGTTTATTCCAAAGAGAACATTAATAAGACTATGAAGACCCTTTTTGATGGTTATAAGGGCTGCGAAAATTATAAGCAGTATAAAATTGACGGTTATGATGCTGTTAGCTATAACCATACAATTAATGTAAGCGATGTTGATGTTGAACAGACACAGCTTGTTGTTTTTGCTGACAGTACGGTTATTATAACCTTCACAAGCATTTCGGGAAATTATGACGATGCTTTCCAAAAAGCTATTGACAGCGTTAAGGTTGTAGATTGATTTTTGTGAACTGTTCTTACGAAAGATGGTGCGTATGAAAAAGATACTATCCTTAGTGGCGATTATTTCAATATTGTGTTGTTTCACAGCCTGCAATAATAATTCTGAGAATATATCAAGCAGTGATAACGCAGTTGAAAGTGTTTCCGAAAATAATTCGGCAGCTCAAAACAATTTAAGCCTAACAGGCGACACCTGCGAATTTTCAAATGTTGTTATGGATATTCCCGGTGGCTTTGTAAGTCAGAATGATTCCGAAACTTTTACAAATTATGTTACAGAGAATTATCCCGAAGAGCGTGACTGTATTTCTTTCAGCAAGTCTTCCGAAACGATTGCCGACTATTCCGAAGATAATCTTAATAAGCTTATGCAGCAGCTGAACGAGAGAGCCGAGAGGAATATTTACAGCGACGAAGGCTGTATTGATTATAAACAGTATACCATTGACGGTCATAATGCTGTTGCTTACAGAAGCGAAATAACAGCCGATGATACTTTTTTTATGCAGACACAGGTTGTCGTTTTCTTCGATGACGGTGCGGTTATTATATCGTTCAGCAGCCTTTCGGGTGAATATGACGAGGCTTTTGAAAAGTCTGTCGAGAGTATAAGGGTTAATGGTTGATATTAATTTGCAGATATTTATGAAATAAAAATAATTTTCCCTCTTTACAGCAAAGTGTTTTTGTTGTAAAGGGGGATATTTTTAGTTTTTTCACCCTTGACGTTGATATATATTAGTGATACAATTATATTAATCGATGTTTTAAAGGACGGTGTATTGATAAATTACTGTTACTATTGTATGACGAAAACAGAAAACCCCTCGGCGGTGTTCTGTCCGCTGGGCGTTGTCCGCCAAAAAAATATATAAAAAAATTGTAATCTGTCACGATATTTTCTCGAATTATTTTATTAAAACCCCTTGCTTTTTTTTCATTTATCTGTTAATATTATATATGCTGATATAAATTTACAAAGGGGAGGTGCAGACAAATGGCAAAGTGTGATGTTTGCGGTAAGGGAGTTACTTTTGGTATCAAGGTTTCTCACTCGCACAGACGTTCCAACAGAACATGGAAGCCGAACGTTACAAAGGTAAAGGCTATCGTTGACGGTTCTCCGAAGCGTATTCATGCGTGTACCCGTTGCCTGCGTTCCGGTAAGGTTACCAGAGCAGTTTAATGTGTAATATTTTCATATAACACAAGAATTAGAGGAGCTTTTTTATAAGCTCCTTTTTTCTTTTTTTAACACGTGAAGATAGTCCTTTTTTTCCTGACTTCACGAACCCGACCGATGATTATTTTTATTCGGTAATTTTTGACCAACTTTATTTAGCACAATAAAAATCATATTAAATACTTTTTTGATTTCTCAATCCTTATTCCAAATCCTTTCGGTCGGGTAAATAAAGTTAGGAACTGTTTGGAAATAAGTTGAACAATTTAGACGCAGAAATACTGACGTATTTCAAGGTGTTGTAACGACACATAGGGCAAATTAGACAAGTATAAATGTTCAAGTTATTCTGTGACAGTTCCTTATTAAAAAAAGACTATCTTCACATATTTCCGGCGGACGTTGTCCGTCGCCGCTCGGCGACCTCCGCAAAATTTTAACAATTAGTTACTTGTTTTTTTTCTGTGGGTATTATATAATAGATACTGTATATTTACTTGTACAATTCAGTTTTGAGAAAGGAAAGATGTTATGTTATATCAAATACTACGGGGTAACTTTAATCTGCTTTCTATAGTTATGCAGCTGTTCGCAACCCTGTTTGTAATTATGATTGTACTGCCGTTTCATGAGCTTGCCCACGGCTTCGTTGCCTATAAGCTCGGCGACAATACCGCAAAGAATCAGGGCAGACTTACCTTTAATCCTCTTCACCATATAAATTACATAGGTGCTGTTTGTTTGCTTCTCGTCGGTTTCGGTTGGGCTGAACCCGTACCCGTTGACCCGAGATATTTTAAAAAACCTAAGCGTGATATGGCGATTGTAGCTCTTGCAGGTCCTATGGCAAATATTATTGCCGCTATTGCGGGCGGTTTTTTGCTGAAGCTTTTCAGGGTTTGCGTTCCCGATGAGTATATTGCAAAAACTTGGTACAGTGCGGTTTATTATTTCTTCTTTTACTATTCGAGTGTAAATATCAGTCTTGCCGTGTTTAACCTTATTCCGCTTCCGCCGCTTGACGGTTCAAAAATTTTGGGTGCGTTCCTCCCTCATCAGACGTATGTTAAAATGCTTATGAACGAGAGAATGTTATCTACAATTTTAATTATTCTTGTCGCTACAAATGTTGTCGATACAATTATGACTTATCCGAGCAATTGGCTTTTTACTTTTGTAAATTTCATAACTCTTCATTCGTTTTATTAGTACGCATTAAAAATGTGTTGAGGTGAATCCGATTGGAACAACTAACCTATAAGCTTCCTGTCTTTGAAGGTCCTCTTGACCTGCTGCTGAATCTTATAGCAAAAAATAAACTGAATATTTACGATATAGAAATATCTGTGCTTCTCGACCAGTACACTGAGAAAATAAAAGAAATGCAGGAGGAACAAATAGATATCGCTTCGGAGTTCCTCGAAATGGCTTCACGGCTTGTATATATCAAATCAACTATGCTGCTGCCAAAGCACGAGGAAGAGGTTGAAGAGCTTAAAAAGGAGCTTACGGGTCAGCTGCTTGAATATCAGGAATGCAAGCGGATTGCAGGAGTTATGGCGAGCATTATCACGTTTGATAACTTCTGCCGTGAGCCGTCACAGGTCGATTACGATATGACTTACAATCGTGTGCATAATCCCATTGTCTTGCAGGAAGCGTATGTCAGAGCCGCAGGAAGAGGAAAGAAAAAACTCCCTCCGCCGTCCGACGCTTTTAAGGGGATCGTCGCAAGGAGGATAGTTCCTGTCGGTTCAAAGATTATTCACGTGTTAAGACTTCTCAGACGAAATGGCAACTGCCCTTATGAACAAATGTTCGCTGCGAGCAAGGATAAGTCCGAGCTTGTTGCAACGTTTCTGGCAATACTTGAGCTTGTAAAGGGCAAGAGAATTCGTGTTGAGGGCGACGGCGATGAGGCAGAAGTCAGATTGATTGAAAGGAAGAGTTAGATTTTTATGGATAAAAATGAAATTTTCGGTGCGATTGAGGCTATACTCTTTGCAAGCGGTACTCCCGTTGAGATTGACAGAATTGTCCGAGCGTTGGAGCTTGACACCGCTACCGTTACAAAATGTATAGATGAACTTATTGAAATGTACAATATCCCCGGAAAGGGTCTGAAAATCATTCGTTTGAATAAAAATATTCAGATGTGTACGAATAAAGAGTACGGTGCTTACGTCCGAAAAGTTATGGATATGAAAAAGAATACTCCGCTTTCTCAGGCTGCTATGGAAGTTCTTGCGGTTGTGGCTTACAATCAGCCTGTTACAAAGGCTTTTGTTGAGCAGATAAGAGGAGTTGACTGTTCGGGTGTTATAGGAAGTCTTTGTGTGAAAGGTCTTATTGAGGAAAAGGGCAGACTTGAACTCCCCGGCAGACCGCTTTTGTACGGTACAACAGACCATTTTCTGAGATGTTTCAGTATTGAAACTCTTGACGGCTTGCCGCCGCTGCCCGAAAAATCGGAGAATGAAAACAAAGACGGCGAGGAAAAGAATGTAAAGAATAATGAATAATGAATGATAGGGGTGCGGAAATTTGATAATCATAAAAATAATTTTATGGGTGTTGCTTGCTGTACTCCTGATTGTCGCTTTGGCTCTTGTAATACCTTTAAGAGTTCAGGTTCGATATACAGATGATATAATCGTTGTTTTAAAATATTTGTTTTTAAAATTTACAGTTGTCGGAGATAAAGAGGAAAAGAAGCCGAAACGTAAATTTTTCGCAAAGAAGAAAACGGTCAAAAATAAAAAATCCGACTTTAAAAATAAATCTGTCGTCGATGATAAAAATATCGTTTCAAAAAAGAAAACGGATAACACTAACAAAACGATTAAAGACGAAAATATTTCTAATAATGATAATAAATCGAAATCTCAAAAAAACGGAAATGAGAAGAAGCCCGATAAAAAATCAAAGAAACAATCGGAGAAAAAGAAAGAGAATGCCGCTGTGAAATGGGTTAAAACTACTTTTAAAGAAAAGGGTCTTAACGGTCTTTTAAATGCGTTTAAGGAAATCGCAAAGCTTGCGGGAAATCTTTTGAAGCCGATTTTTAAGCATATCAGAATAAAGCAGCTTGATTTGAATGTTACGGTTGCTTTTGACAATGCCGCCGACACGGCTGTATATTACGGATATTTCTGTTCGGGAATTTATCCGGCTTTGGCTATACTTTTAAGGGTTATGAAATATGACGATTACAGCGTTAATATTGTACCCGATTTTGACAAGAAAGAACCCGAGTTTAATGTATATGCGAATTTGTCGGTTATGCCGTGGTCGGTTGTATTCGGTGCGGTACATGCACTTGTAAATTATTTGATATTAAGAAGCAAAGGAAAGTTGTAATTTAATCGGAAAGGGTTGTGTATAAAAATGGCTATAAATAATCTTAACAGTATGATGGATACTACAATGGAAAAAATCAGGCAGATGGTAGATGTAAACACCATTATCGGAGAGCCTGTAATCTGCCCCGACGGAACAGTTATTATTCCCGTGTCAAAGGTAAGCTACGGCTTTGCTTCGGGCGGGTCGGATTTGCCGTCAAAGGCTAATCCTCAAAAGGAGTACTTCGGCGGCGGCAGCGGTGCGGGAGTTTCGATTCAGCCTGTTGCGTTTCTCGTTGTGAATAACGGCGATGTTAAAATGCTGAATATGGAGTTTGACGGTGCTGTTGACAGAGTTATCAGTATGATTCCCGATTTTGCCGACAAGGTAGGCGACCTCTTCAAGAAAATGAGCAAGAAAAAGGATAAGGATAACGACGGTGAAGTGAAGGTGGTTGAGAAAAAGAAAACTACCGTCACAAAAACCAAGAAACAAGCCGAGGATATTGTTATCGATGATGACGATGTTTCCGAGGAGGTTGCCGACATAGAATAGCGGACAACGTGCGGACAACATCCGCAGGAAATACGTGAAGATAGTCCTTGTTAGCCTTACTTTATGTACCCGACCTAAAGTATTTGAAGTTACGGATAAAATGACTATCTTCACAGGTGAAGAAAAACGTGTTTTACGTTGCTGCTCGGCAACAATCACTATTCAGCAGCAAATTAATATTTTTCTGTGTTGTTTCATATATTTTTATAATAAAAATATATGGAGTGGTTAATTTGAAAAAGTTGTTGAAAACAGCGGTATGCGGTTTGTTGGCTTTGGAAGTTGCCGTAAGTTCTATACTCTGTGCGAGTGCCGATGTTCCTACAGTGAGTGCATATGCCTACGCACTTTACTGTGTGAATACGGGTGAGTTTATGCTCTCTCACAACGGCGATGTTCGGCTTCCTATGGCTAGTACCACAAAAATTATGACGGCTATTCTCGGTATTGAAATGCTTCAAGCAGATGATGAGGAAACTGTCGTCACCGTGACGGAGGATATGTATGCAGAGGGGTCTTCGATGTACTTGGGTGCAGGGGAGAAAATTCTGATGTCGGATTTGGTTGGCGGTATGCTTATGGTGTCGGGCAACGATGCGGCGAATGCTATCGCTTTGACCGTGGGAGGAAGTTTTGAGGGTTTTCAAAATCTGATGAACCAAAAGGCTAAGGATATCGGTCTTGAAAATACAAGCTTCGTTACGCCCTCGGGTCTTGATGCGGAGGGACATTACACCACTGCCGAGGATTTGGCGAAGCTTATGGAGTACTGTATGGAAAACAGCCTTTTCAGAGAGATTGACTGTAATCGGAGTGTTACCGTAAATTTTATTGAACCGAGCGACAAGAGCCAAACCTACTACAACGAAAATAAACTCCTGCGTG
>CACWTQ010000062.1:10497-12645 GCA_902763835.1 uncultured Ruminococcus sp.
CGTGAATACGAATACTGTATTGCAGGAAAAACAGGTTATACCCAAAAGGCAGGGCGAACGCTTGTTTCGTGTGCGGAAAAGGACGGTATCAGACTTATTGCTGTGACACTTAACGACGGTGACGACTGGAACGACCATAAGAAAATGTTTGATTACGGTTTTGAGTGCCTGTCGCTGGAACAGCTTGAAATGAATTTTGACGGTCTTAGCGTACCTGTTGTCGGAGGTACTGCCGATACGCTTAATCTTGATGTCGGGGAACAGCCGTCCGTTTGTGTTGACGGTGACGAGGGCGAAGAACCCGAGGTTGTGTATAAGCTGCCCGAGTTTGTGTATGCACCGATTAGAGAGGGCGAAAAGGTAGGAATTATTGAGTATTATAAAAACGGAGTTTATTCGGGACAGTCCGATGTGACAGCAGCGGAAACGGTTGAGTATCGGCAGGCGGAAACTTCGTTTGTGGATAATGTTTTAAGTTTTTTTAAGAGAGTGTTTTTTAAATTTCGGAAATAAAATATAATAAACAGAGGTATTTAAAATATGGCGGAAAAAATAAGACTTCAAAAGCTTCTCGCACAATGCGGTGTCGCTTCAAGACGCAAGGCGGAGGAGCTTATTGAAAAGGGCAGTGTAAAGGTCAACGGTGAAGTTGCCCATATCGGCGACAAGGTTGACCCTCAGAAAGATAAAGTCACGGTTAAGGGCAAGAAAATAAGCACGGCTGCGAAAAATAAACATTACTATATTATGCTTCACAAGCCGAGAGGTTACGTCACTACTATGAGTGACGAAAAGGGCAGAAAATGCGTTGCTGATTTGGTAAAGGACGTACCTGCGAGAGTGTATCCCGTGGGCAGACTTGACAGAGAATCGGAGGGTCTTCTTTTGCTTACAAATGACGGCGAGTTTGCGAATAAGGTTACTCACCCCGCTAAACACGTTTACAAGGTTTACAGGGTTACGGTTCGTCCGTCAATTACGGAGGAGCAGGTTACTGCTATGTGTTCGGGTATGATGATTGACGGCAAAAAAACAGCACCCTGCGAGGTTCACGTGGTGAGCCGTCAAGAGGGCAGAGTTGTTCTTGAAATTATCCTCAGAGAGGGCAGAAACCGTCAAATCAGAAAAATGTGCGAACAGCTTGGTCTGGAGGTCGCAAGACTTAAAAGAACGGCGATTGGTCAAGTTAAGCTCGGTATGCTTCCGCAGGGCAAGTGGAGGGATTTATCTCATGACGAGGTTAAGAGGTTGACCGCACAGCCGAATACTACCGTACTTACTTATAATTATAAATGATTTCATAAATGCAGAGCAGACAAATAACTGTTCTGCATTTGACCTTTTGAAAGGAATTTTGTTATGATTAGGAACTGTTGGAAAATAAGTTGAACAAATTAGACAAGTATAAATGTTCAAGTTATTTTCTGACAGTTCCTTAAGTTTACCGATTACGGTTTTTTTAACATTCCTAAAAATGCGTGCGAAGATTACAGAGAAAATTTTTCTTCCGAAGATAAT
The DNA here is from genome assembly GCA_902763835.1 of uncultured Ruminococcus sp. Lineage (GTDB taxonomy): Bacteria > Bacillota > Clostridia > Oscillospirales > Acutalibacteraceae > RUG592. The sequence goes on from CACWTQ010000062.1 coordinate 12,016, forward strand.
GAACTTTTGGAACGTGTCTGGGACACCTACGGAGAATTTAGCGGATTTCAGCTTGAAAATTTAACTCATCAAGAGCTTCCGTGGATAAAGGCAAGGGGAAATTGTTCTCCTCAAGAACCGTCCAATAATATTATTTCTGATAAAGATATGAAAAGTTACTACACTTCAATCTATATTGGTGACGGAGTGGGTGAGGAATTTTGAAAAGGAAACTTGCCGACATATACTAACAGTCTAAAAGATTTACCATTTAAAGTTTGGTCAAGCTTTTTAAAGCTTGCGGATTCCAAAGGCAGAGCCTTTGGTCGCTGACGGAACAAAAAACAACAAAAGCACTTCTCAAAACAATATCTTTCTATAAAAACAAAAACAGGCAACAGCGTAGCGAATTGCCGGTCGAAGAAAGAATAGTGGTAAATCTTAATGCTTGCGAGTATAACTCCGCAAAAAGAGCCTTTGGTATCTGTCGGAAAAATAGAAGAGGGAAAACCGTCAATAGGAATAACATATTTATTTCACAGTGAGTATGGATTAAACTGTAACGTTCAACGATTAGGGGGTATAAAGACTAAAAATTTGAAATTCAAATGAATTAAAATGAAAAAAAGTACAGTTTAAAGTAAATAAAAG
>CACWTQ010000063.1 GCA_902763835.1 uncultured Ruminococcus sp.
GTTAAGCTCAATGGTGCCGAAAATACTTGGGTGGCAGCACCCCGGGAAAATAGGGAGATGCCAACTTTTATATATTCCTCCATAGCTCAGTCGGTAGAGTGCATGACTGTTAATCATGATGTCACTGGTTCGAGCCCAGTTGGGGGAGCGTTTGGTAAATCCGTATTATAGGTGAGTTTTCCGCTTATGATGCGGATTTTTCTTGGTTTGTAAGGATAGTTAGGATAGGGGAGTATATTTGGTTAAATTTGTGAGGTTACTACAACTGTTGCTACACATTTTATTTTATGATAGTTCTGTTACTATCATAAAATAAAATGGTTTGAACTTCAATTTTTCCGAATATATTGCTCCTTAAAATAACAATTGATATTTAAAATAATATCTTGAACACAATTACGCATTAATCCCTTTCTCCGCAACCACAATAATATGTGGACTTATTCCCATAAGCGTTTCCTCGTGTTCGGTTGCGTGAATAATATCAAGAAGTCTTTTGCGGCTGTGAGCGTTCGTCCATTTTTCCTCCAATTTCGGAGTTATCCACACGCACCCCTCAACGGCGGCACTTTCTTTGATAGTAAATCCAGATTCCGATATTTCATTTCTGAGTTTATCAATAGTATGAAAATATGCGTTCGCAATGAAAAACGGATATTTCTCGGGTCGAATATGCTCACCCGTAGAAAGCTCACGGTTTATCATATTAAAGTAAATATCGTCATCGATATAATCACAGCCGTTTCCGTAAACAGACAATGCCCAGGTAGTCGAGCTGAATTTTGAAATACCTGCGGCAAAAATCAGACCACCCTTTTTCAAAACTCTGTTAGCTTCGTTTAAAGCAAGCCTTCGGTCGGCTTCACTCTGCAAATGATACAAAGGTCCCATAAGCAAGACAACATCGGCACTGTCATCGGGCAGGTCAAGTTTCCTTGCATCACCAACTTCGGCTTTATACGGAAATTCAGGATTCATATGAAGCTTAGAGTATTCAACCGCATTCGGTGCAAGCTCAACAAGTGTGACGTTATGCCCCAACTCTGCAAGCTTCTGAGAATACTTTCCTATTCCACCTCCAATATCATAAATTGTTAAATTGCTGCCGTTCAGATATCTTGAAATTATCTCCTTTGAACGGTAAAATTCCACAGCACCCAGACCGTGTTCAAGGCGGTCAATCTCTGCACCGTTATTGTAAAATTCGTAAACCTGGCTGATATTCTCCATTATGTTCACCTCTTTGATTTTATACTGTTATCTCAATAAGATTCCCCTCAATACCGACAACATAGCTTTCATAATATCCGTCGCCTGTTACTCTTGGATTGCTCAGAATCTCATATCCGTCATTTTTGAGAGTTTCGGTCAGACTGTTCACAAGCTCACGGCTTCCCACGCTGAACGCAATGTGAATATATCCCGAATTGTATATATTCTTATTATGTGATATGATTTCCGGACGTGTGATAATTTGAAGCCTTGCACCGTCATCAAAACTTAGAAAGTATGATTTGAAATCAGTCTTTTTATTATGGTACATATCATTTGATACTGCACCGAAATATTTCTCAAAGAAATATTTTGTTCGCTCCAAATCATTGACATACATTGCAATATGTTCAATTTTCATTATATTACCTCACTTTAATAAGCAAAACGCAATGATAGCCTTTTGTACTTCAAGAAGATGTTTTTTGAAACCATAACCCACAAAATATTTTAAATTAATCAGATCTTCCGATACCTCTTTACCTCTGAAAAAGGGTGGGCAAAGATTCAAAACATTACCGTGATTTGCTTTTTCCATAATAGATTTTGTGATTTGGTAACCTTTAAAATCATTCAAAAATTTTGACGAAATTGAATCTGTACAAATAATATCTTTACCGATTACAGCTTCGTCAAGATTATGATAAACTTTTACACAATTAATCTCATATCCTTTCGGACAGCACTGAGAAAAATCAAATCCTATAATTTCGGAAAATTCTGCAACAAACCAAGTAGAAAGCGGTGACTAAAAATGAGTATAACACAAGAAAAGGAAATAAACAATAGTAAATTTGAAAATTTTGAAGATTTTGTAACTTAGAGCCTGTTTAAAATCTTATGCGACACACGGCTTTTTGGCAAATTTTCCTGCTAACTGCGTCAAAAGAACAAGACACAAGACAGTATGCCTACGTCCTTTTTCCTTGTTATCAGAAAAATTAGGAACTGTTGGAAAATAAGTTGAACAAATTAGACAAGTATAAATGTTTAAATTATTTTATGACAGTTTCTTATGCTCAAAAATTCGCATATCTCAGATTTTAAACAGACTCTAAAAGGAACGATCTCTCCGAAATTATCAAATATTGCAGAGATAGAAAAAATTAAATGGTTTTCCACGTCAAACAGAAAATTTATGTGGCAAAATTTCACAAACGGATTTTGCCCACTTTTACTTGACACATACTGTATAATATTTATTATTGACTAATTCAAAAAAATGTGTTAAAATAATATCAAAGCAATTTTGTCGATTTATCGAAAAGTTTTGGCAGCAAAATTAAGTAATTTTTCACAAATAAATCTGCTAAAATCATTTTCAATTGACAATATGCAAGCTTTAAAGGAGGTATGAATATGGACTGTATGCCGTATGTATGGATTGCTGTTATGGTTGTTATGGCAATCTTCGAGGGTGTAACAACTCAACTTGTTTCCGTATGGTTCGTATGTGGTGCTTTGGTTGCTGCAATAGTCAGCTTCTTTGTGCCGGTTTTTGCGGTACAGTTCGGAGTGTTCGTTGGTGTGTCGCTGCTTTTGCTTTTGGTGACGAAACCACTTGTCAAAAATGCGAGAGAGGTCGAACCCGAACCGACAAATGCTGACCGAAACATAGGAAAAATCGCAGTTGTTACACAGGAAATCAACAACACCGCCGGCACGGGTCAGGTGAAACTCGGCGGAAATACGTGGACAGCCCGAACGGTGAATGACGAAGTTATTCCGGAGGGTGTTGAGGTTACGGTCAAAGAAATAAGCGGCGTAAAGCTTATGGTTGCTTTGGCTTAAATGATTTGTTTGGAAGGAGATATTTTATTATGCCATTTTTGATTTTTTTAGGAATTATAGTATTTATTGTTTTGATTATTGTTATTTCAAATGTTAAGGTTGTGCCGCAGGCTAACGCTTATGTCATTGAGAAGCTTGGTGCGTACAGTGCAACATGGTCAACGGGACTTCACGTTAAAGTACCGTTCATTGACAGAATTGCCAGAAAAGTTTCCTTGAAAGAGCAGGTTGTGGATTTCCCTCCGCAGCAGGTTATTACAAAGGATAACGTAACTATGCAGATTGATACGGTCGTGTATTTCCAGATTACCGACCCGAAATTGTATACTTACGGTGTAGAGCGTCCTATCTCGGCTATCGAGAACCTTACTGCAACTACTCTCCGTAATATTGTCGGTGAGCTTGAACTTGACCATACTCTTACATCTCGTGATCTTATCAACAACAAAATCAAGATTATCCTTGACGAAGCCACAGACGCTTGGGGCATTAAGGTAAACCGTGTCGAGCTTAAGAACATTCTTCCGCCGAGAGAGATTCAGGATGCCATGGAGAAGCAGATGAAAGCCGAGCGTGAACGCCGTGCGAGAATCCTTGACGCAGAGGGTGAAAAGCAGGGTCAGATTCTTGTTGCACAAGGTCATAAGGAAGCCGCTATTCTTCAGGCTGACGCTATCAAAGAGTCTAAGGTGAGAGAAGCACAAGGTGAAGCCGAAGCTATCCTCACAGTTCAGAAAGCGTATGCCGACGCTCTCAGAATGCTCAACGAAGCCGCTCCGACCGATAAAGTTATCCAGCTTAAGAGCCTTGAAACCTTTGAAAAGGTTGCTGACGGCAAGTCTACGAAGATTATCATTCCTTCGGAGATACAGAATCTGGCAGGTTTGGTAACGTCTATCAAAGAGGTTGTCGATACAAAATAATTTAAAAATCAGTTATTTTAAACTCCTCATACTGTTTGTATGAGGAGTTTTGTTACAAAATTTGTTGTTTTTGCAGAAAATAAATCCTGAAATGGTTTGTTATTTGATGTAATAATTTTTCAGTAAAATATTGACTAATCCGATAAATTTTGATAAAATATTTATTAGCATTAATTTTACATTAAATAACAAGTTAAGGATTAGGATTATGAAAAAACTTTTATCTGCAATACTTTCGTTTTCAATTTTATCAACGGCTGTTCTCAGTGGCTGTATGCAGCAATTTATAGTTAAAAACACAAGTTCACCCGATGATGAATCGGTTGTTTCGGAGGATACTCTCGAAGAGGGGGAGGTTGAATTTCATCACGAGGAGAATCCCGAAATTACCGATGTCGATGATAATATTCCCTCAACCTCAAAGCTTACACAGAGTGAAATCGATATGATAGTTAAAAATGCCGATGACGTTCTGGCTCAGTACCCAGATTTTTCGGGAACTGTTCTCTTGTCCTCGGGCAATAAGATTATTTATGAAAAGTCTTACGGCAAGACGGGTAAGGGTACAGATAAAAACAAAAATGATACATATTATCAAATCGGTTCTGTAACAAAACAGTTCACGGGCACAGCAATTTTACTTCTCGAGCGTGACGGCTTGCTTAACACTTCCGAAACGCTTGACAAATTTTTCCCCGAGTATAAAAAATATGATTGGATTAAATCCGTCACGGTTGAACATTTGCTTCAAATGACGGAGGGTATGACAGATTATATGGAGCTTATCGAGGGTAATCAAGAGCTTCTTGACGGCTACCTTAAGGCAGCTAAAAAGTCCGAAGAGGAGGCTCAGAAGTTCATTGTCAAGACAATTTTTGACGCAGGTATTTCCGTTACTCCCGGCACAACCTACAGATATTCAAATTCCGCCTATTATCTTCTCGGTATGATTATCGAACAACTCAGCGGAATGTCATACCGAGATTATCTTCAGGAAAATTTCTTTGATATGGCAGGTATGAAAGATACATATTTCGTCGGTGATGGTATGGATTGTCAAATCGGTTATTCGTTTGCACAGGAAAAATACGTTTGCGAAAAAAACGATAAATACTTGGCAGCCGAGGGTGATTATCCTTATTTGTTTTCGGCAGGCTCGGTTGTTTCAACTGTGGAAGATGTCAACAAGTGGCTTGATGTTGTTGTTTCTGACGAGCTTTTCACAACTTCCGACCGCAAGAAAATCGAAAAATCCCTGATGCTTTACAACTACGGTTGGAATACATCGGATAATATGTGGCATCACAGCGGCAGAACCTACCTTTATTCTTCTCAGGTTTATGCCGATTACCATACCGATACAAAAATGGTTATTCTTACAAATATTGCTTTTTACGATACACTTAATCAGATTTCGTTAAGTATTTATATGCCGCTGATGTCCGTGGCGAAAACTAAAAAGTAATGATAAATAAAATTATTTCCGCAAAAGTAAAAACGCTTTTGCGGTTTTTTAATTTTAACACGTGAAGACAGTTCTTATGTAATCTAATTTCACGAACCCGACCAATAGAATATTTAATGAGGTAGTTTTAGATTACTCTATTATACCTGAATCCGCAAAAATAAAAATAATTAATCGTTATAAAATCCGCATGAACACTAAGTTTTTTTAGAATTTTGCCGATCATTTTTTGCACCTATTGGGTTAAGAAAAATTCACTCAATAAATGGCAAAAAATCATAGATTTCATGGAACTTTACAGTATATTAAGGCAATATGAACTTTGCGGATTCAGGTTATAGTTTCTTTATAAAATTAATTTTCGGTCGGGTAACAAAAATTACGGATAAAACAAACTATCTTCACGTATCTCCAGCGGACGTTGTCCGCCGTTGTCCGCACGCTTGTTTTTTGGAGAAATATGTGGTATAATATTTTGGGTGAATTTTATGAGAATTAAAAAATGTATATCAGCTTTACTTTCAGCAATATTAATATTAATAACAATCACGGCATGCAGCGATAAAACGGAAACAGTTTCAAAAACTTCTTCCGAAACTCCAATCGATACAGATACTTCTGAAACTGTGAACGAAATCGATTATTCAAAATGTGATGAAATTCTTTCCGGTATGTCAACAGAAGAGAAAATCGCCCAAAAGCTTATGCCGACTTTCCGTTACTTTACAAACGAAAACGGCGAGCTTTCGCCAGTCAAGGAAATTAACGGAGATATTTCCGATCTGCTCGGTAAACACGGTTTTTCGGGTGTGATACTTTTTGCTCAGAATATTTCCTCAGCCGAACAAACTGTGAAACTCATTGACGATATGCAGACCGCAAACACAGCAGCCGACAACAGACCTCAGCTTTTCGTAGGAGTTGACCAAGAGGGCGGCAGTATTACCAGAATAGATTTCGGAACAAGCTTTTGCGGAAATATGGCTCTTGCCGCCACAGGCGACCTCGAAAATGCCAAAGAGTGCGGCAGCGTTATAGGTTCGGAGCTGTCGGCTCTCGGATTCAATGTCGATTTTGCTCCGGTGGTTGATGTCAACAGCAATCCGTCAAATCCCGTTATCGGAACTCGTTCTTTCTCAGATAATGCAGATACGGCGGCAGAGTTTGGCAGTGCTTTTATGCAGGGTATTCAGTCACAGGGAATTTCTGCGGCTTTGAAGCATTTTCCGGGTCACGGCGATACAAGCACCGATAGTCATACAGGCTTGCCGTGCATTTACAAAAACTATGACGAGCTTAAATCAAGCGACCTAGTACCTTTCAAAAAGTGTGCCGATTTAAACTCTGATATGATTATGACGGCACATATTCAGTTTCCGAATATCGAAACAGAAACATATACCTCAATCAGCACAGGCGAGGAAATTACTCTCCCTGCCACACTTTCCAAAAAATTTATAAACGATATCCTCCGAACAGATATGAATTATGACGGAGTTGTCATCACAGACGCAATGCAAATGGATGCTATAGCCGAAAATTTTGACAGGCTTGATTCCGCACAGCTTGCATTCAATGCAGGTGTTGACATTCTTCTTATGCCTATGGATACCTATTCCGCAGAAGATTTCGAAGAACTTTCACAATATATTTCCGATATCGCAGAACTTGCTGACAACGGTACAATCTCTATGGAAAGCATTGACAATTCTGTTCTCAGAATTTTGAGGCTGAAACAAAAAAGAGGTCTTCTTGATACCTATAACAGCGATGTTGCGGCAAAAACAGAGAACGCAAAATTGCAAGTCGGTTCAGCGGATAATCATAATAAAGAATGGAAGATTGCCAAAAAGTCCGTCACACTTGTAAAAAATGATAACAACGCATTACCTGTTAAAAACGGTAAAACAGTAATTGTCACGGCATATTCCGATGAAAATAATATTGTTGAATATGCTATCGAAAAATTAAAAGATGACGAAAAATTATCCGACAATTCCGACATTACCGTTATTGGCAGAGATGTCGGTATAGATGAACTCAAAGTCGCAATTAACGATGCGGAAAACGTAATTGCATTGTCGGAGGTTGGCTTTGCGGAGGAGATGAACCCCTATTCGGGTTACGGCAGTGACTGTTCAACTATCGATACTTTAATTGATTACACTCACGAGTGCGGTGCGAAGTTTATGCTTATCAGCTGCGATTTACCGTATGACGCCGCAAGATATCAAAATGCCGACAGTATTCTGATTGCGTGGTCGTCAAAGGGGACAAGCGAGGATTCAAGAATTTCCGACGGAGACCTCGAAAGCTACGGAGCGAGCATTCCGAGTGCGGTGTACCTTGCGTTTTCACAGACGGATTCACCCACAGGCAAATTGCCCGTAGATGTTCCAAAGCTTGACGATTATTACGAATATTCTTCCGAAATATTGTATCAAAGAGGTTTCGGATTGACTTACTAGTACGTCTAATTTGCGAATAAAATTGTTTTATAAATGAAATTTCAGATTAGCTATTGACTTTTGAAGAAATATGGAATACAATAATTTTAGACTGAGCAGATCGAACAGTTGCGGGTACAGAACCGAAAGGCTGTATGCGAGGAAAGTCCGAGCTCCGCAGGGCAGAATAACGGCTAACGGCCGCCGGGGGTGACCCTAGGGAAAGTGCAACAGAGATATACCGCCGATTATTTCGGTAAGGGTGGAAAGGCGAGGTAAGAGCTCACCGTCACAAGTGAGAGCTTGTGGACATGTAAACCCTATTCGGAGCAACACCGTGGATGGACGATACGCTTGCCCGGCGTGTCCTATGGGGGTGGCAGTGAGCAGTTCGGTAACGGGCTGCCAAGATAGATGACTGTTTAAAACAGAACTCGGCTTACAGATCTGGTCTTACTTTAATTTGAAAAAATGCAATCAATAAGGTGCACGGTAAGGATTTATTTCCACCGTGCATTTTATTTTTATGTAAAAATAAACCAAAAAAGTAGAATTATGTCATAAAAAAACTTGATATAAGGTTTTAATTGTGATACAATCATATAGTGAAATATTAATATAAAGTTATAAGAAATATGAATAGAGATGTTGAATTTTACGATTAATGTAAAATTTATTAATCTGTTCTATAAAAAATAGGGGGCAAACAAGTGAAAATAATTAATAAAAAGGCTCAAATAAAATCTGTCGCATTATTTCTCTGTATTCTGCTGATTGTCATAGTTCCGAGCCTGACGATTACAGCAAATGCAGATGCTGTTAAAGGTACTATGGAGATGTTTCTATGTCGGTTTTGAATTATAAAAACGGCAATCTGGAGCTTGATGTCGGAAGTATGGGCGGTGCAAAGTTTGTTTGGGTGGAAATAAATAACTTGACAACCGATTTTACAACTCAGCTTTCATGTGAAATAAACAATAATTTGAGAACTATGATAGTACCAAATGCAAGACAATATATTGAAGCAGCGAGGATCTACGTTGTTTCTTTGCTGGATAAACAAAAGGATAAGCGACGTGAAAGATTCTCCTTCAAAAAGGCGACCCATATACTGTTGAAATTTTCTCAAAGATTATCGAAGATAAACGTATGATGAAAATATCCACACCGATTAAGCTCCCCGAAACCATAATATATATGATTGTTGACGGAAAACCTTTCCAATTTTGTTTTGATACTATCGAAGCAAACAGCACCGTTTATTATGCTATGAAGCAGAGCAGCAATATCGAATTCAAGGTGCAGAATATTGTACTTGACGATGATATTGAAAAAGCCGAAAATCTTTAGGTTGATTACGGTATTAATATAAAATTAGAGAAAGGATATTAGATGTATGTTAAGATGCTACTGCCCCGAGTGCGGTCAAAAAATCGGCGGAATAGGCTCGGCAAAGCACAGAGGGCAAATGACAAATATTGCGTGTCTATAAGCGGTCTGTTCAAAAATATCGAAACAGATGAAGTTCTTCTTGAAACTGCACTGAGTAAAAAGCTTTCAATCGATTTCGACAAAATCTCTGCCTGCACATCACTGAGAATTCTCAGCGAAAAGATTGAAAGTGTTATTACCGATTTAATAAGAACATTCAGCTATAAAGATAGAGATGAAATGCTTTACATCAATAAGGAACTGTTGGGAAATAAGTTGAACAATTTAGACGCAGGATAATTTGTTCTGTGTTAGGCACAACACCGCAGGAATACTGACGTATTTCAAGGAAGTGTGTTTATTTTCAGGACGATATTAAATCCGAGGATTTAAAGCTGGAAGTATTTTATAAGCTTTGCTTACTGACGCATGCTTTGTTTTTCGGTTCTTCAATGGACGGCAAAAATAAACAGTTTGATTTGGATAAAAATAAATCACTAATTGATTATTTTGATGAAGAGCTTTACAACAGAAAATATAATATCATACTGTTTCATTTTCTGTATATTACATTTAATACTCTTGGTGTTTATCAGCTTGCAGGTGGTAAAGAAATCGAAAAAGATAAAAGTATGCAGGAAATATTAATCAGGAAGTATAACGTTATTGAAAAAATAGGGTGGCTAAAAATCAACTGCGAAGGTTCAAACAAAGAGAAGATATATAAGGAAACGTGCGAATTGTTAAGATATTGTGACAAGCGAATTCAAAATTCGGATTATAAGACAGCTTTCAAAAATTATATAAGCTTTTGAAAATAAAATAATAATCACATTTTTTGTCACAATCTTCATTTTTGTTATATCACATAAATTCCGGATAGTTTTCACATAATTACTTTATTTTACAATTAAATCGCATAGTATTTAAAATTGTAACAAAAATTGTAAAAATTATTTCTATAAATTTTATTATTATTTTTCGATTTCCTATTTACAAATATCAAGATTAGTGATAAAATAAATTATAGGTTATTGGTTCTAAAGCCTTTAACTTGTGAAAAGCATATAAACTATGCAAGCACATTTTATGATGTAGGAGGTAATTTATCATGAAAAAGTTGTTTGTATTATTGTTAAGCGGTCTTGTTCTTACTTATGGTGCAATCACTGCAAGTGCAGACGAAAGCCCGATTGTCAGTGATCCTTCAACAAGCAGTGACAGCACTAATAGCGGCGGTACAGGCAGCGGTGGCACTGGTAGCAATGCTGGCGGCGGCAACATTGGAAGCGAAGTGACCAGTGAAGGTACAGGCAGCGACGGTACAACAAGCGACGGTACAGGCAGCGGTGACAACACAGCAAGCGGCAGTACTGGAAGCGGAAGTACAGGCAGCGGCAGCACTGGAAGTACCGGTAGTGGAAGCACAAGCAGCAGCAACAATAATAATACTACTTCACCTAAAACAGGTTCAACAAGCACATATGCCGTTCTCATGGCAGGTGCAGCTCTTGCGTTCGGCGGCGTAGCTGTCGGAGCAAAGAAGAAGCTCGACAAGTAATTTGCCGATTCGAAAAATACATTGGTTTCGCACAGATTCTGTGCAATTTTGAGCCGAGTCTTTTCAGGCTCGGCTGCAAAGGATTTTTAAAATGAAAAAAAGCACAAAAAAGGGTTGGGTCATTGTTTTTGCAATTTCCCTTATAGTTGTAATCTGTGCTTTGGGACTTTTGTGTTGGCATCTTTTCGGTATTTATACTAGCGGTAAAGAAAACAATGACGGCTTAACAATCGATGTTCCTACGGTAAGCAAAATTACAAGTACTGAGGAGGTTGACGATAAGCCGTCAAGTTCTGTTAACTCTGAAATTATAGTTGAGGATTCAGACGAAGAGCCTTCAAAAGTTGCCTCAAAGCAAGACAAAAAAGAAAAAAATACGGATTCGGATAAAAAACATGAAGATACCGAAAAGGATAAAGAAGAAGAAAGAATATATATAAACGGTAATGTCAATTTTACCGAGCTTTGGAAAATTAACAAGGATATTTATGCTTGGATTAAAATTCCGAATACGGCAGTAGACTATCCCATTCTCCAAACCGACGGCGATGATGCATTTTATCTCGAACATAATATTTACAAACAATATTCCTTTGCAGGATGTATTTACAGTGAAAAAATAAACAGTAAGGATTTTTCCGACCCAAATACAGTTTTATACGGACATAATCTTCTTAACGGTACGATGTTTGCATCTTTGCATAATTTCAGAGATCCGGATTTCTTTAATGATAACGAGTATATTTATATATTAATGCCGGAACATACTTTGATTTATCGTATATTTGCTGCGTATGAGTATGACGACAGACATCTTATGTACTCTTTTGATTTTAATAATCCGGATGTATTCGCAGATTATTTGGAATATGCTACAAATCCCGTAAACTCTATGACATATAATGTCCGTGAAACCGGAGTTACTGCAAACGACAGAATTTTGACGCTTAGTACTTGTATGGACGCTTCTGCTTCCTCAAGATATCTTGTACAAGGAGTTTTGATAAGTGATGAACCCGTCGGATGATAATGTAAAAAGCAAAGAGCTTGATGATTCGGAAGAATTAAATCCTAAGAAGAAAAGTAAAGGTTTGAAAGTTTTTACTACAATTGCATTGGTGATTATTATAATTTTGCTGATTGTTGCTATTGCTTTGAGTGTTTTGCTTATCAAGGGCAGAAATGCCGCATTGAGCGGAAACACCGATGTTGTGGTTGATGTTCCCGATACATTCAATGTAGAGAGTAATTCAAATTCTGTTGGCAGTGCGTATGTTTACCATGACGGCAAAAAATATAAGTATAACGATAAAGTGACTACTATCCTTTTTGCCGGAATTGATAAGAGAAGCTACGAACACGAAGAAGGTGTCTTCGGTACAGCCGGACAGGCAGACTGTATTTTTGTTATGGCACTTGACACGGTGTCGGGAAACTATAAGCTTATGGCTGTTTCAAGAGATAGTATGGTCGATGTAGATGTTTTGGATATCAACGATGTTTTCTACGGAACAGACAAGCATCAGATTTGCCTTGCGTATGCTTACGGTGACGGTAAAGAAAAAAGTGCCGAAAATTTGAAGCGTTCTATCTCAAGATTGTTCTTTGGAATTCCGGTGAACTCTTATTTTGCGTTCGACTTGGATGTTATTCCTATCTTGAATGATCAGGTGGGCGGAGTTGAAGTAACCGTAAATGAAGACCTTTCAAAATATGATCCTGCTCTGTATGAGGGTGCTACCGTTACATTAGATGGTAATCAAGCTGAATTGTTCGTTCGCCGAAGAGATATCTATGGTGACTCCAATCAGAATAACCTTCGTATGGAACGTCAGAAAATTTTCCTTCAAAGCTTTCTTAAGAAGACCTTGAAGCTTACAAAGGAAGATTTCTCAACACCTTTGAATATGTATAACAGCTGTATTGATTATACGGTAACGGATGTAGATGCTTCAATGATAGCTTACTATACAAGCATTTTTCTGAAAACAGGTTTTGATTCCGATAAAAATATGCTTAAAGTTCCCGGTGAAACAAAGAAGGGCGAAAGATATGCCGAGTACTATGTTGATACTGATGAGTTCTTTAAGATTATTCTTGACACGTACTATACAGAGGTAAAGTAAATTGATATAAAATAGGTGCCTAAGGTACCTATTTTTTTACGAGGAATTTTTTGTAAATTTTCTTTGGTATTGGTATAGCAAAGAAAATTTACAAAAAAGTATTAAAAATTAAAAGCAAATTAAAACAATTTATGAATTATATCATAGTTATCGTTTGCATTGAAACTTCAAATTGTAATTTATTACTATTGACTTTTTTCGAATAAAAATATATAATAATTTATGAATAAGAATAAAGTTATGCTCCCTTTTTGTATTTGAAAAGGAAGTAAAGGAAAAGATTTAGAAATAAGGTGGAAACAATTAATGAACGGAAAGTATAAGAATGAACAAGAAGATGTAATTGATTTATCGATTATTTTTGGTGTATTGTTAAAAAATATACCGTTGTTGGTTATTATGATGGTGTTGGGTGCAGCTGCGGCATTTTCTTACACGAAGTATTTGATTCCCGAAAGATACAGAGCGGAAGCTACCGTTATTGTAAATAACAAAATAAACGATTCCCAATATATCAGTCAGGGCGATCTTTCTTCTGCTAAAAACCTTGCTGAACTCTATTCAATTATTATTAAATCGGATACAGTGCTTGATAAAATCATTAATGATATGGGGGACAGAACCTCTTATTCAGAACTCAGAAACAGCGTTTCAGTTACAACCGTCAGTGAAACTCAGGTTGTTACAATCTCAATGACAAGCACAAATCCAGAGCATGCAAAAGAGGTAGTTGAGAAGTTCGTTAAGTATTCAAAGCCTGTAATTATGGACAAAGTAGATGCAGGTTCTGTTAAGGAGCTTAACGAAGCAGCATTGGCAAATAACGGAAACCCTGTTTCACCAAATAAAAAGAAGAATACTATGATCGGTGCTTTTGGAGGTCTTGTGCTTGCTGCGGCTATAGTTATTTTGAAAGAGCTGTTTAACACAACCTTGAAAACCGAGGCTGACGTAAAGAGTGTTCTTGATGTTCCTTTGCTTGGAGTTATTCCGAAAGTTGACAGAAAGGAGTTCAATAAGTAAATGAGCAGAAAGTCAAAAAAGAAAAACAAAACTTCTGTAAAAGAAATATTCAGTTTGGCAAATGAGAATGCACCGACTTATTATGTCGAAGCATATAAGATGTTGGCAACCAATATAGAATTCATTGCGGTTGCTCAGGACTGTAAAAATATTATGGTAACGTCGTCCGTACCCGACGAAGGTAAAACAAACTGTGCAATTAATCTTGCTCTTGCACTTGCCGGCTACGGTAAAAAAGTTTGCTTGATTGACTGTGACCTAAGAAAGCCAAGCTTGCATAGATTGAAAAGGCATGCTGAGGGTCTTACTCACGTTCTTAAAGGTGAGGTTTCCTTGGAGGATGCTATTTTTCAATATGAAGATACAAAGCTCTTTATTCTTTTGGGAGGTGTTATTCCTCCGAATCCGACCGAGCTTCTTGCAAGCAAAAAAATGGAGAGGGTTGTTTCTGCACTTTCAGAAAGCTTTGATTTTGTAATTTACGATACTCCGCCGTGTCTTGGCATAAGTGACGTTGCCGTTCTCGGCAGATATATGGATGCTGCAATACTTGTTTGTAAACACGATGATACGGATAAGCGTCTTGCAGCTCGAGCAAAGTTTAATCTCGACAGTGCCGGCGTAAATGTTATAGGTGCTATCCTTTCGGAGTATAAAGCAGAATCCGATGTGCAAAGCCATTATTCCTACTATTATTCATACGGAGGTTATTATTATGGCAAGGACGATGACTGAGTTACATTGTCACATTTTGCCCGGAATTGATGACGGTGCCAAAGACCTCGAATGCTCTTTGGCACTCCTGCGTGAAGAAAAAAAGCAGGGAGTTGAATCAATAGTATTTACTCCGCATTTTAATATTGATAAAATATCCGTTGAAGATTTCGTCAAAGCCAGAAACAACGCTTATCAAAAACTTTCCGAGAATGAAGAATTTAAAATTATGAATCTTTCCACAAAACTTGCTTCGGAGGTATACTTTTCGGTAAGCCTTGATAAAGCTAATCTTGATGATTTATGTTTTGGCAGCTCCGACTATATTCTTATTGAATTTCCTTTTCATTTTAAGCCTCACGGATTGACTTATATGATTGATAATGTCATAAATCGGGGATATACTCCGATAATTGCCCATGTTGAACGTTACGATTACATTTCAAAAGATCCGACTATTCTTTATAATTTGATTGAGAGAGGTTGTTTGGCTCACGTAAATGCCGAGGTACTCATAAGGGACAGTTCAAAGTCTTCTCTGCCTTTAAAGTACATAAAATGGGGATTGGTTCACTTTATTTGCAGCGATTGTCATTCTATTGAAAAACGTCCGCCTAATATGGAACAGGGGTATTCAATAATCAGAAAAAAATTAGGCGAAGATTACTTTGATATGCTTACCGGAAACGCAGAACGTGTTTTTAACGGCAAGAGAATCGATTTATCGGAAATTAAAAAACCCAGGAATTTTTTCGGTTCTTGGATTTGAATAAAAAATTAAAGGGAATGTTGTTTAATGTCTAAGTTAAAGTCTACAATAATGGACAGTAATGTAACTGTAGATATTTCTGAACCGTTTGCATTTTCCTCCACACTACCGCCAATTAGGGAGGAATCATTTGCATACGCTTCAAAGCCGGTATATGGAGTTTTGAAAAGAATATTTGATTTTTGTGCTTCCCTTGTGGCTCTTATAGTATTATCTCCTCTTATGCTTGTTATAGGATTGATAGTTCACTTTGATGATAAGGGAACAGCGATTTTTTCGCAGTACAGATGCGGAAAACAAGGCAAGCAGTTTAAAATGTACAAATTCAGAACAATGTGTATAGATGCCGAAGAAAAGCTTGCCTCCCTTCAAAAAGATAACGAAATGGACGGTCCCGTGTTCAAAATAAAAAATGACCCCAGAATAACAAGAGTTGGTAAGTTTTTGCGTTCGTCGGGTCTTGATGAACTGCCGCAGCTTTTAAATATTCTTAAAGGCGATATGTCTGTTGTAGGTCCTCGTCCGGCATTGCCTAACGAAGTTGAACAGTATGGCAGAAAAGAGAAAATTAGATTATCTGTAATACCGGGTTTAACCTGCTATTGGCAGATTGCTCCCGACAGAAACAGAATCTCATTTGATGAGTGGATGGATCTTGATATAAAGTATGTTCAGGATCGTGGCATTCTTGTTGATATTAAGATTATTTTGAAAACGGTTCTCACTGTTATTAAAAGACAGGGTTGTTAATTGCTATTATGAAAACAGAAAATTATTCCTCACTGTAGATTTTATTGAAATCGTACAGTGAGTTTTTTTGCAATTATTAAAATTATAATATTGATATTTTGTAAAACTTCATAAAATAAAGATATTTGTGACTTGAGTTGCATCGGGTACATCATTCACAGTAAGAGGTAAAGCATCGGGCGGTACATCACCATATAAGTATGCTTACTACTGGAAGAAGTCTATATCAACAGCATAGTCGGCATACGGCGTTGCTGCCACAGAAATCTATACATTCAATACAGCAGGCACTTGTGATGTAAGAATAAGCGTTAAGGACAGCACAGGTGCAATTGTATTCAAGGATTACACTGTTACTGTAGTATAACAAAGTTGATTTTTAATTATAATTCTGAATACGTAGAACTCAAAAAATAAATCATCTAGAATCCGCATAGACACTGAATTTTTAAGCAATTTATGGGTCTTACTTTATTTTACCCATTTGGTGAAATAAATTCTAACCATCACTATAATGGATTTGAAGGGCGGCTTGGTTTGTGTTGTGCTGAAATTTGCTCGATTTTTAGAACATTTTACTCCAGAATCAGGGACATTTTCGTGTTTAAAGTCCAACCGCTCAGGTAGCAAAATTTTCTATATTTTTTTCAAGTCTTTTTTATTAAGAAATACTGATTTAAAGCCATTTCTTCTGAACTACTGAAAACACAAAAAATTATGCACTAATAAATTCAACTAATTCTAGAAATGGCTAAAAAACGCTATTTTAAGCCGTTTATTCTCGAAAAAATGTTCTAAAAAAACATAAAAATTTCTGCGGTGATACACCCGTAATACACACTTTTTATATCAAATTTACTGATTCAAGCAGGGGTTTTATATCATAATGAGTGTAAACTTTCTCTGTGACTGACATAGCACCTGCATGACCTATTATCTTTTTTATTATTGTCTGCTCTACCCTTTTTTCAGCTAATCGGGATACACAGGTATGACGTGTGTCGTGGGGGAGATGCTCCATTTCAAATTCATCTGAAAGACTATCCCAGAACCTTTTCTTAAATGTAGAATATGTATATTTCGATTTATCATTAGAAAACAAATATTCTCCGCTTGTTTCCATTTGTTTTTGGAACAATGGCAGCACCTTGTCGGCTATCGGCACATCACGTACTCCTGCGGTAGTTTTGGATTTTGAAACGTGAAACCATTGTTCGGAGATGTGAATTTCTGATTTCTTCAAATTGAGCAGTTCAGAGATTCTAACACCGGTATAAATCATCATTAACACAGTCTGAGCTGTCGGGCTGGTTTCTGAATTCTCCCAGAGTTTGTCAATCTCATTATCAGTAAATACAGAGTGAATTTCTTGCTTATTATCTTTATCCTTCTTTGAATATTTTGTTAGGTCTATAAATTGAGCGTAATCCTTATCGCATATATCATTTTCTATTGCATAGTTGTACAAGTGTGACAGCATAGCCTTGATGTGTGCTAAAGACTGGTATGCTTTGCCGCTTTCGTCAATGAGCTTTTGCAGCTGTGGTCGGCGAAGGTCTTTGAAGTTGCAACCGTACAAAAGTTCGCAGGTTTTAAACGCAGCTTTATAAGCTGCTACAGTCGATTTCGAGAAATTAGGATATTTCTTTCCTGACCACATTTTATAAAGGTCTACGAAGAGAATATCCTTTGTTACTGCAGCAGGATTGACGTTGTATTCGGAAAGTGCCTGCATAGCTTCCTTGCGTGTTTCGTAGTAGCCTATGTATTTGTACTTGCGTTTGAGTTTTCCGTCTACGATATCCCACGAATCTGTTACACGAACAGCCCACGGCTTTCGGCGTTTCTTGTCGGTGAGCTTATAAACGCTCCCGTATCCGTTTGGATTTTTCATGTTGTACCTCCTATCTATCCGGGACTGTCCAGAGCTGTCCGAGCAGTCCGAAAAATTTAATTTATAGAATTAACCCGATTAACAGAGTGTTGTTAATTCGGTTAATCGGGCTAATTTTGTTAATTTAATAACACTGCTAACATAAAATAACTATTGACAGTTACTTGTGTTATTGCCGTCCTGTTCTGTTGGTAGCGGAGCAGGGCGGTTGTTTCTTTTTGATTTGATTTTTTATCCGCTCAAAGACGTTGCTCTTTGGGCGGTTATTTTTTTATTCCTTAATATCAAAAATTTTTATTTTCTTTCCAGTTTCAATGTCAAATGTATAGATAGTATTTACTGCTAATTCATTGTTTATATTTTTTGCAACTATCTCATAACAATCATCTTTTTTCCATATAGTAATTCGCACTTTATCTACAGTGCTATTCTGAGAGTAATATAATTCTCCAAAAAAATTTTCGCTAATATTGAAATGTAATATAACAGGGTGTTTTTGTATTTTGCCTGTCTTGGTTAATGGAGAAAATCGAATAAAATTAAATACGTTTGTTCCATTTATTTGCCTTACAGTAAAGTGCATATTATTTTCTTTTATTGTCCTTTTGGGCGATTCTTTGCAAATTTTATGAGCTTCTATAAAAACATCATTTAGAGATAAAATGTCATTTGTTGCATTTTCAATGTCATTTTGATTACATAGTATGTATAAGTTACCATAAACAAGTTTAATTTGATTTAAATCAAATTTTGTTGGTATATCAGATTTATTAAGTATTGTATCATTTTTTGAAATTATTGTGGTGGAAGATATATTATTGTTCAATAATTTTTTTTACAGAACTAAATAATTCCATAATATTTCACCTCCGTTCTCGTCATTTCAAGATTTAGATTTCTTAAAACGGCTATTCTTTAGTGTATCTTTCAATTTCATTAAGCTCAATAGCTCTTTTTAACAGCTCCTTTTTACCTTCGTAGTTAAGTGTGCTATAATAATGAATTAAAATATTTATATCACCAGCGTATGAATCAAGTAGTGCATCATCAAAATTTTTTAATAAGGCAAGAATATTTTCTAATGATTTAGGAACCTGTTTAATACTATTTACTAACTCATCTGAGGTCATATCTTCAACTTTTTTATAAGGTCCAATATCAAAGTAGATGGGAGTTAGTTTTTCTGGAGATGGGTCATATCCCATTAACCAAGCTTCGGAAACACGTAATGCTTTAGCAAGAACAAAAAGTTTGTCTTGCCCCGGTTCGACCTTCCCAGAAACATATTGACTTAAGTCAGATTTATTTAATTTAACATTGTATAAAGTACAGTATGGTTCAGCTAATTTTAGCAAGTCTACTTGTCGTAGGTTATTTACTAACATATACTCTTTAAGTCGCTTTGATGTATTTGAAGATTTCATAACATCGCCCCCAATTTTGCCTATATTTATAATACCACGTTTTGAATCAAAGTTCAATATTTTTTTGAAAAAATTAAAAAAATTGAACTTTTACTATTGACATCTTAAATAATGAGGTGTATTAAAAGTTTCCCAATTGATAGGACTATAGATTAATGTACAAATATACACATAAATGCTCAAAATAATACTTTAATTGTTGATTTGTCTGCAAACAGCCTTATTAAAGCTCTATTAAAAACCGTTGAGTGTTTCATTTTCCGTGAAAATATTTCGGAGAAAATTGTAAAACTACA
>CACWTQ010000064.1:0-7749 GCA_902763835.1 uncultured Ruminococcus sp.
ACCGCAGGAATACTGACGTATTTCAAGGTGTTGTAACGACACACAGGGCAAATTAGACAAGTATAAATGTTCAAGTTATTTTCTGACAGTTCCTTAGTCAACTACAAGGACGCTGTTCTTAACCTGCAAGCCTTTGTAAAGGTTTGAGCAAAACTTTATTTTTGCGTTGGTTATAATAAATATATATTCAAAAAAATAAAAATTATTCCCCCGAATATATTATCCGGGAGAACGTTTAAAATTTATTTACAAAAATACAGGCTGTAGCTGTTTATGTTCAAGTGCAAGCTCGAGAGCCTTCGAGATAAGCGAAAAATCCGCAACAAGCGAATTTGGTTTCTTTTCGTAATCGTCCTGTCGGAGCGGTACGAAGAAAATATTTTTCCTGTTAAGCATATAGCCAATATTCTTCGCTGTTGCCCCCAAGGCATCGTTTGTGGCAAGAGTAATAAGCACGGGACGTAAAATTCTCAGGTGCGATTTAGCCGCCATTGTAACAGATGTATCAGTAATTCCGTTTGTCATTTTTGCAAGTGTATTGCCTGTGCAGGGCGAAATCAGAATTATATCACACATCTTTTTCGGACCTATCGGCTCGGCTTCCTTAATAGTATGAATAACCTTCTTATCCGTTATATCCTCAATCGTTTTGACAATATCCTTACTCTTACCGAAACGTGTATCAATACCGTAAGCATTCTCGGACATTATCGGCAAAATATCATAACCCTGTTCAACAAGGTGCTTAAGCTGTTCTATCGATTTTTCAAACGTACAGTACGAGCCGCACATCGCAAAGCCGATTGTCACCTTTTTCACGATGATTCCTCCTCTATTATATTGTAGATAGTATTTTTTATAATCTCCCCTGCCGTAACGGGGGCAACCTTTCCGGGAAGAGACAATGCTTGAATTGTGTTAATTCCCAGTTTCTCGGCGGCTTTAAAATCAACTCCCCCGGGTGCGGAAGCCAAATCTATAACAAGAGCATTCTTCGCAGTCTTTTTCAATGTTTCTTCGTCAAATATCATAGCCGGAACGGTATTGAAAATCAAGTCATATCTGCCGCTTATGGCTATATCCTCGGTATTGATTGGATTGTAGCCGTTCAATCTTATCCAAGTTAAATCATTGAGCTTTCTCGCACTAACCGTGACATTAGCTCCCAAAGCAGACAGAACCCTTGAAAGCACCTTGCCTATTCTTCCGTAGCCTGCCACAAGACAGCTGCTGGAGTTAATCGTTTTCTGATAATTTCTCATTGCGATTTCAACCGCCCCCTCGGCAGTCGGCACAGCATTCAAAACGGCAAGTTCCTCACGGTCTAGGTAATCAAAAATCTGTGAATCAGAATAATCTCCTGTCTTTATCAAAAGACGGCTGTTGGTGCAGAATATCGGTTTATTCTTAATAATGTCGCAGAATTCTTGATTAAGCTCTACGATCATATCACTGAGCGGAGTAAACAGAGTTTTCCCGTCCTTACTAAGCGGCATAGGAAGAATTACACAATCACTCTTCGTAACTGCCTGCTCCAAGCTTGAATAATCCTCTTCAACCATATCGCAGTTATCCACACCGTAAAACACAACATTTTTTCCGTCTTGTATCATTGAAAGTCCAAGGTGGATTTGTCTTTTATCACCACCAATAATACAAACCCTATTTATATCAAACACATTGTAACCCCCATATAATTTACTGCTGTTAAAAATCGTTTTAAAAAGATAAAACGACTATATCAACATATTATGAGAAAAAGTTAAAAAGGTTCTTTGTGAACACATAAAAATAATCGTCTGTCTTTATATTGTTTTTTTAGATTACAGAAATTTAATCGTAAAAATAAACAAATTTTCAAAAAAGAGTTGAAAAATAAATGGATATGTGCTATAATTACACTACAAGAAATGTGAATTTAAAATGAAAACAAGGTGAATGTACAGTGAAATCTGCAAACACATTTATACAACAATATCCAAGAAAGAAGGGTTTTATTATGTTAAAAAAGCAAAAAAAATTTGTTCTGTAATTCTCACACTGGCAGTACTTACAGTATCGTTTGCCGGGTGCGATTCAAAGAACTACGACACTACAGAAAGTATGGGTTCGGAAACATCTGTTGTTGTGGGGGGAACGAATGCAGATCCGCCTATGGGCGAAGGCAATAACGGTACAATTGAATTAAAAGTATGGTCTCCTGAGGCAGCCGTAAGTATTTTCAATAAGCAATGCAAAGCATTCAGCGAGAAATACAGCGATTTCGGAAAAATTAAAATTTCCGTTGTTCCTCAGGGTGAATCCGATGCTGCGACAAATGTTCTTACAGACCCACAATCTGCCGCAGACGTATTTGGATTTGCCTGTGACAACATAGATAAACTGCAAGCTACCGATTCTCTTCTTGAAATTGCTGGCAGCGAAAGAGAGAAGGTTCAGGCTTTGACGGTTCGTGGAACTTTAAGAGTGTTAAAGACGCTCTGGGAAACAGAGCCGGATTTACAATACTTCCAACAATTAATGTTGGAGAAGAAGAGCGTCAAATCATTAATATGTTCGGCTATAAGCTTATCGGAGTAAATGCTTTCACCAAATATCCCGCAACTGCAAACGAGCTTGCGAAATATCTTGCCGGTGAGGAATGTCAGCAGCAAAGAGCTGAGGAATTAAACTGGGGTTCTTCAAACATTGCAGTTGCCGAAAGTGACCTTATAAAGAATGACGAAGCTATTACGGCAATTCTATCTCAGTCGGAATATTCCGTTCCGCAGGTCAAGATTTCCGCAACATTCTGGGCACCGCTCAAAACCTTTGGAAACAAAATCGTTGATTTCGACAGTCCAATGTTCGAAGCAGACTGTAAGGATTTGCTGCACACCACTATCGCAAATATTCGTGATGAGTAATTGATTTTATTGTTTTTTTGCCAATCGCTGAATTAATTTTCGGCGGTTGGTATTTTTTTATATTTATACCAATATTATTTAAGGAGGTGATAAATATATGTTCAAA
Source organism: uncultured Ruminococcus sp. (assembly GCA_902763835.1). Taxonomy (GTDB): domain Bacteria; phylum Bacillota; class Clostridia; order Oscillospirales; family Acutalibacteraceae; genus RUG592. Next base: position 3,013 of record CACWTQ010000064.1, read on the forward strand.
TCAATAAAACCAAAAAAGCTTCCGATTTCAATATGCTTGTTTCTTACGGTGATACTTTGTGTTGCTGTGGGGCATCTCAAAAATCCAAACGATTTCACTTCACCAGTAAACGCAAATATAGAAAAATCAACATCTGTAAATATACCTATTATTATGTATCACGCAGTATCGGATGTGACAAGTATTCAAGGCGATTATGTTATTTCGTCGGCAGAGTTTGAAAACGACTTGAAATATCTTGCTGACAACGGGTATACAGCTGTATTTATAAATGATATCGTAAACTACGTAAAGGGAGATGGAAAGCTTCCAGAAAAGCCAATTGCTTTAACTTTTGACGATGGTTATTACAACAATTATTTATATGTTTATCCTTTAGTAAAAAGATACAACACAAAGGCTTCTGTTTCCCCTGTTGCCTATTTCAGTGAAATGTATACCGAAAGCGGGGAGGTGAGCGAATGTTATTCACACTGTACGTGGGAAGAATTGAAAGAAATGGCTGAGTCGGGGTATGTAGAGCTTGGAAATCATTCCTACAATTATCACGTATACGACGGCATTAATAACGGTATCGGGCAGATTAAAGGCGAGAGCGATAATGATTATCATCTGAGAATCACCAATGATTTAACGACCGCACAAAATATGATTTTTGAAAACACAGGAGTAAAATGCAGTTTTATAGCTTATCCTTTCGGAGTGTACAATGACAATACCGAAAAAATCGTCAAGGAAATGGGTTTTACCGCCGCCCTTACGTGCAGCAGCGGCATTAATACTCTTGAAAAAGGTGACATTGAAAAGCTTTACAATCTCAAAAGGCTTATTCGTCCGCACAACAGCGGACTTGAATATATATTAAATAAGTGGAGTTGATTTATTTGGCAAGTGTTTTTATTAGTCCATCTGTACAAGAATACAATCATTTTTACGGCGGAGGTACTGAGGAATATTATATGAATCTGATTGCAGATGAGCTTGTACCACTGTTGATTGAAAAGGGCATTTCCGTTGAGAGAAATAATCCGAATGACAGCTTGGACGAAGTTATCGCACAATCCAATGAAGCACCACGTGATTTACACCTTGCAATTCACAGCAATGCAGGCGGAGGAGAGTATTCAGGGCGTTCGCAGGGCGTTGAGATTTACTACTACACATACAGCGAGCTTGGTAAAATTGCAGCTGAAATTATAGCACGAAACTACAAGGAAATTTATCCGAATCCGAATGCAGTGAGAATTATTCCGACTACTACCCTTGCTGAAATCAGAAAAACAAAAGCTCCTGCAGTGCTTATCGAGGTCGGTTATCACGATAACCCCGAAGAGGCGGAATGGATAAGGGAAAATATTTCTAACATCTCACAGAATTTAGCAGACAGCGTTTCGGAATTCTTAACGGAATATTAATAAAAAACATCTGTACTTTAAGATACTCATATCTATAGGTACAGATGTTTTTATACTTTTTAAAATTTTATTTACAATGTGTTTATATATTCAGTGCGGTAAAATAGTAAAATTTAGGAGAGGAGGTTTACTGATGAATAAAAATAAAAATAACACTAAAGGAAAAAAGAAATTTATGACTGTTTTAAACATTTTACTCGGAGCGATTTTCTTCGTTCTGCTTCTTACATTTTTCTTCCCGATATTTGGTGGAGTTTTGAACATAGGAAATATTCTCGGTATGATTTTCTGTGCCGTGATGATTTTCGCAACGTGGGGCAATTTCCTTTTTATGAAAATAGTAAATGCTATGAAAACGAATGCTGTCGGGAAAATTATCGTTGCTGCCGTGCCTGTAATATTTGTTCTGGGGATATTGTATGTCGGCTTTTTGACAAGCCTTATTGTGAGTGCCGACAAAACCGCACCAAAAGAGGACTGCACTGTTATTGTTCTAGGCTGTCAGGTTCGTGGGGATCACCCGTCACTTATGCTTTACGATAGAATTGAAAGTGCTTGTGAATATTTAAAAGAACACCCCAATGTTCCGTGCATTGTCACGGGTGGTAAGGGCAACGATGAAAATATCAGTGAAGCACAATGTATGTATGATATTCTTGTAAAAATGGGTATCTCCCCCAACAGAATTTATATTGAGGACAAGGCAGTAGATACAGTTGAAAACATCAAGTTCAGCAAAGAAATTATTGAACAAAACAAACTCAGCACCAACACGGCAATTGTAACTGATATCTTCCACGAATACAGAGCCTCTAACATTGTAAAAGATGCAGGGCTTGTATACGGCAGTGTTCCGGCAGACTGTGTGTGGTACTTACTGCCAACATTTTACGTTAGAGAGCTTGTTGCGATTACAGCTACATTTGTCGGTTTGGCATAAAGCAAAGCAGAAACAACATTTAGGAACTGTCAGAAAATAACTTGAACATTTATACTTGTCTAATTTGTTCAACTTATTTCCCAACAGTTCCTTACTTACAGATTTATTCCCAATTTCTTCAATTTAAGAATAATCTTATCATCTTTTAAAGCATTATAATCGGAATAACAATAGTCGAGATTATACAATGTCTGGGTTATACTCCAAACAAGATTATTCTCATAGGGATTTTCAATTGAGGATAATCTGTAATTAAGCAATGCGACTGCCGTGTCTTTGTCTGTTTCATAGTCAAGCAAAGCATTCCAAAATATTTCTGCAACGGTATAATATTCGGAATAACTGTAATTGTTATCCAATAAAATTTGAAACAATGCCTGCTGAGTACTTCCCCAACCGTATTTTTTGATAATATCCCGCTCAGTTAAATCATATGTTGTCATATCTGTATTCTCAACTGTATCTATATCTAATTTCAATATATTATCAATCTCTTTTATAATGTTTGAAATCATTTTTTTACACCTCAAATTCAAAAAGAAATCTCAACAGCTTTATTGTTTTCCAGCGACTTTTTGACATCGATTATCCTTTGATTTGATGACCCTCTGTACTGCAAATTAAGACTTCGCAGCGACAGCACAAATTTTCCGTCAATCAGATAATCGCTCTGCTCAAAAAGCCGTTTTCTTTCCGGAAATTTTTCAAAACTGCCGACAAGCTCTTCAAACGTAAAGCCTGTGTACGTCAAGATATTCAATCCCCTTTTATGAATTTCAACCGCAAGTTCCGCAAGGGCTTCCGACTGCATAAACGGTTCACCGCCCGAAAATGTCACACCTTTCAGAAGCGGATTTGAGTCTATCGCTTTTAGAATATTTTCGGGGTGACTTATGTATCCGCCATTAAAATCGTGCGTCTGAGGGTTATGACAGCCTTCGCAGTGATGAGGACAGCCTTGAGTGAAAATTGTCATTCTTATTCCCGGACCGTCAACTATAGATTCTCGGATAACTCCGGCAAGACGTAAATCTTTCATATATTCACTTCCTTAAGTGCTTTCATTATAAGAATACAAAACAGGCAAGTTCATTCAGAAACTTGCCCACTTTGTTCTAATTTTAACTTCCAAAATTTTTTAAAATCGTGTCGTCCAAACCGTTTTAGGGATATGGTTTGAATAATTAAGAATTCTTATACCGAATTGAATAATCTGCAATTTGACAGAATTACAGCCCACAGCCTTTTTTGTTCGTTGTTCCGACAAACCGAGATACATCATTTTCACCGTGATGCCGATGAATAGCTACGCTACAGAATAAGTGCAAAATATTTTCCGTTTAAAAAGCTTTTTGAATGCTTAGGGAACATTCGGCTTTTCAAGTCAAAATATCTGCCAATTCAAATACAGATTAAATGGGGTCACTGCAAAAAAATTTTTGGAAATCATCAATAATTATAAAATCGTACATTTCTATCACCTCATCTAAAATTACGATGCGACGATACATACCAAACACATAAAGATATTCGGTATTAATCAAATACTTTTTGCATTTGATTTTTTACGGTAACGACACCTATTATTAATATACCGTAAAAAGTTCATAAAAAGTACTTGATTATTTACGTATATCATACTATAATTTTAAAGAAGAGTATGTGTCAAATGCCACAAAGGAGAATAAAAATGCAAAATAATAATAATTTTATTCCGAGCATTAAAAGGTCGGAGCTTTTCGCTGGAATTTCCGAAGAGGATATTCAGCAAATGCTTGTGTGTTTTAATGCTAAGAAGAAAAAATATGAAGAGGGACAAATTATTTTCTCGGGAGGTGAGAAAATAAATCAAATGGGAATTGTTCTGAGCGGTCGTGTTTATATGGAAAGCAACGACATCACGGGCAACAAATCTATTATCCGTGAATTGGTGGTCGGAGATATTCTCGGCGACTTGTACGCACTTTCACGTGACGGCAGACTGATTTTCGATGCCGTTGCACATGAAGATGCAGAACTGCTTTTTATAGATGTTGACAAGGTTATGACACCATGTGCCAAAGCGTGTACACGTCACCTTACAACTATGAAAAATCTGCTTACGGAGCTTGCCGGAAAAGCGTGCACACTCGACCGAAAGCTCAGTCATATGAGTATGAGAACGACGAGGGAAAAACTAATGTCGTACCTTACTGAAGAAGCGAAGCAGCAGAAATCGAACAAGGTGACTATTCAGTTTAACCGTCAGGAGCTTGCGGATTATCTGTGTGTTGACAGAAGTGCAATGAGCAAGGAGCTTCACAGAATGAAGCGTGACGGTTTGATTGATTTTTCCGGCAATACTTTTTTTATCACGTGAAGTTTTTTAACACGTGGAGATAG
>CACWTQ010000064.1:7755-18018 GCA_902763835.1 uncultured Ruminococcus sp.
TAACTTCACGTACCCGACTGAAAGTTAGTCTAATGTGGTAGTTGTAGTTTTAGATTACTCTATTATAATTTTTGTTTGATTTATACCGTTTATCAACAAAATGTACATAAGGTAACAAAAGTTGAACTTTCAGAAATGCTGCACCTTCTGACATTTCCAGCGGACGTTGTCCGCCTGCTATTTTTCTTTCCAGCTGTTGATCCCGAAAAGTACTGCAAAAAATGCAACCAGTGTAGATGCCATTCCTGCATACATACAATACTGCTCCTGCTCTTTTATTTCAAGGAATATCGCTCCTCCAAGCAATATAAAACACAGTATTGTCAAAACCAATGCTATTACAAAATTTTTCTTCATAAAAAATCACCCTTTAAATTAATAAGTACCATTATATACCTAATTACAGAAAATTTCAATACTTATTTTTCAAGTTTACTCAGTTCGTTTGCTATTGCTGCAAAATCTTCAAGTTTGAGTTGCTCGGCTCTCGCATTTTGTGAAATTTTCGCATTGTTCAGCACTTCCGAAATATCAGACTTGACGTACTGCATAGAGTTGGAAAGTGTATTTAACAATGTCTTTCTTCTCTGTGCAAAAGCCGCTTTGATTACCTTAAAAAGCATTTCTTCACTGTTGGTTTCAACAGCAGGCTTGCCGTAAACATCAAGCTTGATAACGGCACTGTCAACTTTCGGGGGCGGCATAAAGCTCCCCGAAGACACCTTAAACAGCATTTCCGCTTTAGCATAGTAATTTACCGCAATCGTAACAGCTCCCGTCTGACGTGTGCCTAAATCCGCACAAAGTCGGTCAGCGGCTTCTTTCTGCACCATAACGGTAATGGATTTTATAGGAAGTTTTTCCTCCAAAAGCTTCATAATAACAGGAGATGTAATATAATAAGGCAGATTGGAACAAACTATAACATCAAGTCCCTGAAACTCCTCTTCAATAAGCTTGTGCAAATCCGTCTTCAGAACATCTGCATTGATAATTTTTACGTTATCAAACTCTTCAAGCGTTTCGTCAAGCACGGGAAGAAGTCTTTTATCAAGCTCAATTGCAACAACCTTATCAGCACGTTTAGCAAGCTCGTAAGTAAGCACACCAATTCCCGGACCTATCTCTATAACTCCGACTCCCTTTTCTGCACCGCCCATTTCTGCCATTTTCGGGCAGACCGACGGATTTATAAGAAAATTCTGCCCGAGAGATTTCGAGAATGAAAATCCGTATTTTGTGAGTATTTCTTTTATTGTTCCTATATCGGAAAGTTTTTTCATATAAACTCCTTATGTTACCGTAATATTTTATTTCATACTCCGCAGACCTTTCGGATATCTGTTTTTCAGTGTTCCTCCGCTTGCCTTTCCGAAGCCTGTGGAAACTCCCTCAACCAAAACTGCTGTAAAGCCTTTAAGGCTTTCGTCAACGTCAATTTCCTCTCCGCGGTAAAATTTTTGCAGACGGTTGTCATTATAGTTCAAATCGATGTATGATTTTAAATCGTACTTTTTCGCTGCCATATACAGTGCGTGGCACGGCTCTACCCTGTTTTTCTTGATTTCACCGAAAAGAATTCCGGCTCTGATCACACCAATACCCGAAAGCGAAGGTAAATCTATATTAGGAAGAAGAATTATTTTATCGCCGATTTTTTGAAAATTTTCTCCGAAAACTCTTGTTTTCAGTGTTTCGTCATAAAGCTTTAAAGTCGTTTCTCTTTCGGGGAATTTACTCGGTGTAACATCGGTTGTCGAGGTAGGAATCAGGTCACCCGATTTTTTAAGCTTCGCAACAAAATGACCCTCTCCGCCGTCACAGGGCAAAATTCGTACTGCTTTATCCAATGCGTTCCTGCCAAAACTTGCACCGCTGTCAACAAGCTCAAAATTTTTATGATTTTCAAGAAAACGCTCAATAACATTTTCGTTCTCATAAACCGAAAATGTACACGTTGAATAGACAAGAGTTCCGCCGTTTTTTAAAGCATTCGACGCACTATCAAGAATCGACAGCTGACGTTCACCGCAGGAAATAGAATGTTCAAGCGACCATTCTTCTACAGCTGTATCGTTCTTTCGGAACATACCCTCACCCGAACACGGTGCATCTACAAGTACTTTATCGAAATATTCCACGAGATTATTACATAACATATCGGGGTGACAATTTGACACAACAGCATTAGTAATACCCATACGTTCTATATTTGACAATAAAACATTGGCTCTGTTTTTGACAATTTCATTACTCCACAGCAAACCTGTACCATCAAGCTCGGCGGCAATCTGAGTTGACTTTCCTCCCGGAGCGGCACAAAGGTCAAGCACCCTATCCCCCTTTTGAATATCAAGGACAGTCACAGCGGAAGTCGCACTTGGCTCTTGTACATAAAAAGCACCTGCGTGGTGAAAAGGTTCGTCACCTATATTTGTTGTATCGTATGGAATATAGAAGCCTTTACTGCAAAAAGGGGTGTTCTTTTTTGCATATTTAATATGTTCAAGAACGGTATTTATATTACATTTTAAAGTATTTACTCTGATACCTCTGTAAGGAGTTTTGTCACAATCTGTGAGAAATCGGGAATAATCCTCTGGAGTGAGCAAGGCTTTCATTTGATTTAAAAATTCGATTGGTAATTTTTTCATATATGCACCGTAAAATATAAAAATAGATATTTGAATAAAAAGCGTTTAGCTTGTCAATAATATTAACAACGGAGGTGAATGATTAAATGAGTAATCAAAACAAGAACCAGCAGTCACAGCAGAACGAGCAACAGTTTGACAAGCAGCAGCAGAGCAACTGCAAGAACAAGAAGAACCGCAAGAATCAGAACGAAGACAGAATGCAGTTCACAAACCGCAAGCCGGAAGCAAACTTTGAGTTTTGAGTAAGCGGAGCAACGGTTGAAGATTAGAGTTCTTTTTATAATTCAAGTTTATTAGTTTTAGTTTGCTTTAACACGTATTTTTAAGACTTTATTTATTATATATAAATAAAGTGTAATGAGTAGTTGAATTTGTATTTGCATATTTATGTATCTACATTTTCAACTACTCATATTTTATTAACCTCCAATATGTAAAAATATCGTTGCTATTCTGAAATACACCACGAGCGATACAGCATCTACAATAGTTGTAATGAAAGGACTTGCCATAACAGCCGGGTCAAAGCCTATTCTTTTTGCAACCATAGGGAGAGTACAGCCGATAATTTTCGCACAAAACACTGTTAAAATCAAAGTAAGACAAACCACAAGTGCAACCGAAACGGTAATATCAGAATTACCCAGTAATATTCGGTCAATGGTAAGAAGCTTCACAAAGTTCGCCGCTGCGAGAGTAACTCCGCACAAAATGGCAACTCTCATTTCTTTCCAAACAACTTTCGGCATATTCTTAAACTCTATGTCGCCGAGGGAGATACTTCGTATTATTGTAACGGAAGCCTGACTGCCCGAGTTACCGCCCGTATCCATAAGCATAGGAATAAACGACGTAAGCACAACGAAGCTTGCAAGAGCCTCTTCAAACGATGAAATAATCATACCTGTAAATGTTGCCGAAATCATAAGAAGCAGCAGCCACGGAATTCTCTTCTTCCACAGTTCAGCGGCAGACATTTTCGTATATGGTTTGTCGGTCGGAGAGATAGCCGCCATTTTCTCGATATCCTCGGTAGTTTCGTCCAATAAAACGTCCATAGCATCATCAAATGTTACAATGCCTACAAGACGATTTTCGTTATCGACTACAGGGATAGTTGTAAAATCGTACTTTGTGAACATATTGGCAACATACTCTTGGTCATCGGTTGTATTTACATATATAATATTAGTTTCCATAATATCGCTGATTTTTGCCTGATAATCAGCCAATAGCAAATCTTTAACCGTAACAAGACCTATAAGGTGACGATTTTCGTCCTTAACGTAACAAGTATAGATAGTTTCTTTATCAACGGCAGTACGTCTGATTCTCAAAAAAGCGTCTTCAACAGTCAAATCCTTTTTCAAGTCAACGTACTCCGTAGTCATAACAGAGCCGGCACTGTCCTTGGGATATTTAAGAATTTTATTAATTTCAATACGCATTTCGGGACCGGCGTGCTTTAGAATACGCTTAACAACAGAAGCAGGCATTTCCTCGATAATATCGACGGTATCGTCAATGTAGAGGTCAGCGATAACCTCTTTAAGCTCATTATCGCTGAACGTAGAGATTAGCAGCTCTTGTGTATCGGAATCAATATAAACGAATACCTCACTGGCGAGCTCCTTAGGCAAAATCCTGTAAACAAGTGGCAGATTTTCTCTAGGAAGCTCCTCCATAAGGTCGCCGATATCGGCAGGGTTCATTTCGACCAAAATTTTTTTTAAATCAGAGTACCTTCGTTCAGAGATGTATTGGGGTACTTTCCCTGCAAGCTCTTCAAGCTCGATATTAAAATTCTTTTCTGTTTCCGCCATGAAAAACACCTCCTAAAAAATACAGCCTTGCACTCAGAACGGAGGCAAGGAAAAAAGCCTATTTACAGCGAAAACAGCCGCACACAAAGTGTGGCAACAATCGTTCAAGCTTTAGCATCACAGGGCAATGAAATTGCACTAAGTAACACCTTACTTCGATGTCACCTGTTGGCCTGCGTATAGTGTCTCCACCACTTTGCGGCAGCAACCCGTATCCCTATGGTAGCCTTACCTACCGAATGAATTACAATCACTATATAATAGCTTACCCCCATTTTCTTGTTTTGTCAATAGTTTTTTTGAAATACGTAGAGATAGTTTATTTTTAGTAGTGAATTTTAGATTGTTCTATGTATTTTATTTAAAATTGCTTATCTTTTACCCAACCTAATATTTATCTTTTTTAAACAAATTCACAAGTTATAAATTCTAAAAGCACATTACATTTATTTAAAAGATGTGATTTTTGAAACTTTAAAACGTGTTAAATAACACATTTTATCGTATCTCTATAAACACAAAAAGCCGCATAGACACTAGCTTTCTAGCATTTATGCGACTTTTATATAAAATGCGGGTGACAGGACTTGAACCTGCACAGGATTACCACCAGAACCTAAATCTGGCGTGTCTGCCAATTCCACCACACCCGCTTTTATTCAATTATAAACTATTCTTCCGCTAAACAATTTGTGAAAACACAATAGCATATATCATTAAAATCATGTTTCAAGATATCAATATTTTCAACAACAGAACAAATAATTTTATAATATTCCTCTGCCTCATCGGTTGTAACAAGCACCATAGGCAGTAAAAGAAATTTTTCAAGATTGTTCAAATTCTCGCAATATCTTAAGAACCGTTCAAAAGGTATTTTGTGAATAAGATATTCGAAACCTGTACAGCCAATCATCTTATCATTCAAATAATAAACGGTATCCCCTGCATGAAATTCAATCACCAGTTCATCTCCGTTTAAATCAAGCTTCACAGACTTCGGAACATCAACATAACCGTCAGATTCATTAAAAATTCCGTCATAATAGTCTGTCAATCATCAATGAAACCTTGATCGATTTTATCATTATATTTATCGCCCATTAATTCATCAATAGAATCTTCGTTTTCAGTCAACCCTACAGGAAAACTCGTCATAAGAAACCAAATCAGAAAACTTTCATTGCTTAACAGTTTTGATTGATCTATAAAACTTCTCATAAGCAAGCTCCTAATGAACTATCATAATAAATCTCCGCACAGCCCCTTCAAAGGTATATGCGGAGATTACTTTAAGCGGAAACGGTGGGATTCGAACCCACGAGCCTGTGAAGGCTACCTGATTTCGAGTCAGGCCCGTTATGACCACTTCGATACGTTTCCATTACAGTTATTTTCCAACCCACTCAAGAGAACATATTTATTATACTACACCTCTTGCAATTTGTCAAGTAGTATGGTATAATTTTTTTAGACTTTTTTTAAGGAAGTTTCAAATGCGGAATTTTAAAAACGGACATTATTATTCACTTAACGAATATCTTCAAAACACTTTCGGATGTAAGGTTTACAAAATATCGCTGAACGGAGGTTTTACCTGCCCAAACCGTGACGGTACTATGGGCACGAAAGGCTGTATATTTTGCAGTGCCGGCGGTTCGGGAGAATTTTCGGAGGACAACACAAAAAGCATTGCCGAGCAGATTGAGCTTGCCAAAAATCGTGTGAGTAAGAAAATCCACAGAGGAAAATACATAGCCTACTTTCAGGCGTTCACGAACACATATGCACCCGTGGACTACCTAAGAAAAATATTTTATGAAGCAATTAATCATAATGATATTGTTGCTCTTTCTGTTGCAACTCGCCCCGATTGCCTTCCAACTGATGTTCTTGAATTTCTCAACGAACTGAATAAAATCAAGCCTGTTTGGGTTGAATTGGGTCTTCAAACAATTCATAACAAAACTGCTGAATATATTCGCCGTGGATATGATTTATCGGTATACGATACTGCGGTGAAAAATCTTAAATCCATTAGAATAAATACTGTTGTTCATATTATATTGGGGCTTCCGTATGAGAGCAGATCTATGATGATAGATACTGTAAAATATGTTTGCAACAGTGGCATTGACGGAATAAAATTACAGCTTCTTCACGTTTTGAATAATACCGATTTGGCACTTGATTATGAAAAAGGGATTTTTAAAGTACTTTCTATAGATGAATATATTGACTTGATATGTAACTGCATTGAAATTATCCCCGAAAATATTGTTATTCACCGTTTAACAGGTGACGGTGACAAGAAAATTTTAATTGCTCCGCTTTGGAGCGGAAACAAAAAAGTTGTTATTAATTCAATCAACAAAGCATTTAATAACAGAGATATTAAACAAGGAAGCAAATTATGAGGTGATTTAAATTGAAGGAAATCGACATAATGAAGCGTGCAAAAATGTACCTTGACAAGCTTTCTGAGGGTATCAATCCTCTTGACGGCACAAGAACGAATCCTGACGATATTGTCAACAATGAGAGAATTTCACGTTGTTTTAATTATGTATCAACCGTGCTTGAAAATGTTATTAATAATGGCGGTAATGTTGTAAAAAATTTCTATATCAGCAGAAATCCCTTTTCAATTTCGGACGAACAGCTCGCAAATTTTGAGTATTCCGATATTCCCATTTCTTTAACTGAAATTGTCAATAGAATTAACAATTTAATTGATCCCGAAAGTATAAGTGATCTTAAAGCTACGTCTGTAAGCGAATACCTTGTCGAAATTGGAATTTTAAAGGTTGTCGAGCGGTCTGATGGCAAAAAGAACAAAGAGCCTACCGAGTTCGGCTCTAAAATTGGTATTGCGATAGAGAACAGAACATCGTTAGCCGGACACAGTTATGATGTCAACCTTTACTCCAAAAATGCACAGCAGTTTATCATTGATAATCTCAGAGGTGCTGTTGAGAAAAATAACACAAAAAAGCCAACCTCACAGAAAGATAATGCTCTGTAAGATTGACTTTATCCCGAATCCGCAAAGTTCATATTGCCTTAACATACTGTAAAGTCCTATGAAATCTATGATTTTTTACCATTTATTGAGTGAATTTTTTCACTAAACAGGTGCAAAAAATGATCGGCAAAATTCTTAAAAAACTTAGCGTTCATGCGGATTCAGGTTTATTCTAAAGCTCTACCGTACTGATAATATCTTGTAATCTTGTTGCTGAATCTTTTAAAGCTGCCGTTTCTTCGCTGCTCAAGCTAATTGGCACTTGTCCCTCAATTCCAAATCTGCCAACAATTGCAGGCATACTAAGTGAAATATTCTCAATTCCGAAATTTCCGTGCTGTATACTCGACACCGGCAAAATCGATTTCTGGTCAAGAACAACAGCTTCGCAAATTCTTCTCACCGACATTGCAATACCGTAATAAGTTGCTCTTTTTTTATTTATAATTTCATAAGCACTGTTTTTTACGTTATCTGCAATTTCCTTCATATTTTGAGTATGATCAAAATAACCTCTCATTTCACAAAAACGGTTAAGCGGAACACCTGATACATTCGCACTGCTCCAAGCTGCAATCTCACTGTCACCGTGTTCGCCAAGAATAAACGCATGAACGCTTCTGCTGTCAACTCCAAGATGTTCGCCAAGTTCGTACTTTAATCTTGCAGAGTCAAGCACAGTTCCCGAGCCAAAGACTCTATGCTCCGGCAATCCACTCAGCTTTACAGCTGCATAGGTCAAAATATCCACAGGATTTGAAACAACAAGAATAATTCCATCAAATTGTCTTTTTGCAATTTCGGGTATTATTTTTTTGTAGATTTCAACATTTTTCTTCACAAGATCAAGCCTTGTTTCTCCGGGTTTCTGCCCTGCTCCTGCTGTTATTATGACAATTGCGGAATCTGTGATATCATCATAACTTCCTGCATAAATCTGCATAGGCTTTGCAAACGGCAAACCGTGAGCAATATCTAGAGCTTCTCCCTCTGCCCTGTCTTTATCGGCATCAATCAGCACCATTTCCGAAAACAAACCGCTTTCCATTAATGCAAAAGCCGAAGCCGAACCCACAAATCCGCAGCCAACAATGGCTGCTTTTCTGATGTTTATACATTCCAAATTACTCACCTCATATACATTTATATTATTATATACAAAATTATGATTTTTATTATCATAATTAAAAAACAATTCTGCCGTATACATTTTCGTATATGGCAGAACACTTTAGCAGACTATTAATATCACTTCAAATAAGTTCCTATAAAATCAGCTGTGGAAGGCAATCCTACAGAAAATCTGAGAATATCAAGTGCATCGGAGCCATCAACATTGCCGTCACCATTTACATCAGCCAACTTCCTTGATATAGGATCGAGTTCATCAAGACCAACCGAAAATCTCAATACGCTCAAACTATCAGCAGATGTAATATTATTATCGCCGTCAATATCACCAAACATACGGATAATGTATTGAATATTCTGACCAGTACTGGAACCGGCAGGTGACTTGTCATCAGTATTAATATTAATAGATTCACTTGCGTGAGTATAACTCGGAAGCAACTCCGCATTCGGAGTATGATCCTTAAAATCTGCATCGGAGCAAAGGAAATATTTATAAGATGTTCTATGTGCGTCCCAAGTTGCATCAACATTGTAATACACATCGCCAATTTTTACAACATTCCAAGCGTGATCCTCTTTCAAACCCTTACCTATAATAACACGGCAATCAATACCTTCTTCCAAAAGCAAACGATACAATGCAGTGGAATAACCCTGACAAACTGCTGTACCCTTGCAGAGAGCAGCATAAGAGGAATGTGGGAGTCTGTCGCTGAAATCACCCTTTGCTTCTTTTTCAATAGCTACATTATCGTAAACAACATTGGAAGTCAAATAGTCGTAGATATCACAAACCTTATCATAGTCGCTCTTACCGTCAAGGTTGAGAGAATCAAGAATTTCATCAACCTTTTTATTAAGTTCCTCTTCCTGATTTTTGGTTGTGAAATAAGATATGTTATAATTTATTGTCGCAGTACATTTATCATTAATACTGCTCCAACTAAAACTGTATTGATTACGATTGATTTGATTGCTAATGTAATCTCCTCCAATCGGATTACCGTCATGCTCAAAAGCTTTTTGTAAGAGTGAAGACGAAAGTTCGCCTAAATAATTGTTTAAATAAGTAAAATCATTAACAATAAAGGAGAGTTCCACGCTAAAGCTTTTTTCGTGATTACGAACATTATTTTTAACCTTATCATATGCCTCGGCCAGTTTTGAGTCAGAAATAACAACTGCCTTTTCAGCAATACTTACTGATTGAACCTCAACCTCTGCTGCACTAGCGGAAATTGGAAGTGCTGCCAACGGTGACAACACAGCTATAGCTAATAAAATTGATAAACATTTTTTCATACAAAATTCACCCTCTCTAAGAAATGCATAAATAGTTTTTAACTACAATAATATTTTCTATGATTTTATTATAATCTTAAATGAAATAAAAGTCAATACAATTTTTTCCGAAAAACAATATTTTGTATACATGCACACATTTACGACGTTTCCTTTGGTCAATATTCCTAAAATAATAGAACATCTATGAATAAATAAGGTTTGTCTAAGGAACTGTTGGGAAACCACTTCAAGTGGTGGTTTGATATTGGCCCTATAAGGGCCTAATACTTGCACACCTGAAAGGTGGCATCGCAAGCCAATTGCCAGCAACCTCTAAAAG
>CACWTQ010000065.1 GCA_902763835.1 uncultured Ruminococcus sp.
TACCGACAAATCGTAAGTTCTTTCTTCTATGCCCTTTTCCCTTGCCTCGGTATTAGCCGGGGACTTTAACTCTTTTGACATTTAATCAAGTCCTTTCTTAATTTATTGATAATCCAAAACGTTCTCTTTAATATTAAGCCAATTTGGCTTAATATTATTATAATCCAATTTGTCTTAAAAGTCAATACAAATTGGATTAAAATTTTATAATTATTTTAAGTGGTGATATTAAATGAAAAATTATACAGAAAGACTTCGAGAATTAAGAGAAGATAAAGATTTGTCCCAAAGAGAAATAGCTGAATTATTGAATTGTACCCAAACAGCATACGGAAAGTGGGAAAACGGTAAAAGAGATATCAAAATAGGTGATTTAATAAAATTAGCAAAATTTTATAATGTATCATTAGACTATATTGCAGGTCTGACCAATGAACCAACTGCAAAATGGTCATCAAAAAATAATATAGGAAACAACAGTTTTAATAACAACAGAAACAGCTTCAATAATAGTAACTTTAATTTTTAAGGGAGTGATAATCTTGAAAGGTATAGGCAAATATATATTACGCTACATTATCGCCATAATAGTGGCACTGGTTGCAGCATATCTGGTTTATTGGATTATATCATCAAATGCCGATAACATAACAAATTCTTTTGTACCTCAAAATTAAAGAATGCCGAGTTAATTCTATAGTATTTAATTCTATAGTATCGAGTTAAGGTAGTCCCCTATAATCGGAAGTCCTCACGGCTCACGCTCACAAGTTCGCTCCGCTGGCGTAGTCCGTTTAGAGGATAGTTTGTCTTTTGGGTTGCTAATAAGGGTAATTGGCAAACTCGCTCAGACTGCTGACCGTTGCGACCGCAAAACAACACATCTCACGATTTAAATATATCTGCGGTCGCCTGCTAATCTGGGGAGAGCCCCAGCCCCCCAAGGGAGTACCCCACGATAGACTATACTTGACAAGGGTATATCGGACTCCATTACAATCCCCAGAGCAGTCACGGTTACAAAACTGTAGCTTGACATTTTGGCTATTTGTACAACTCAAACAAAATTTAAATCGTCTATTTTTGGTATATAAAAATGTACAAATCGATTTAATACATTAAATAACCATATTTAATAAAAATAGAATATAGTTTTAGATAAATCATATAAATTTTATAAAGTCAATAGTAATTATAGATAAATTTATAACTTTAAGTTTGTTTGTAATTACCATTGACTTTTTCTCTGTTTGTTTAAAATGGAGAATCTTTAAAAGTACAACTTTCGGTACATTAAAATGTATAACTAAAAGATTTGGAGAAGGGCTGAAATAATCATAAGTACACCTGTTACAGCTAAAACAGACAACGCCACAGACAGCAAAGTGTCAAGAGGAAAATAGTAATTAGCGATAACACAATACTTTACAATACCAAGTGTTAAATCTGTTAGCCAATCGGGAGCAACTATTTTACCAACTAAACTAAAGAAATGACTAAAAGCTTTATATATTACATTCAGAAACCATTGCATTAATCATCATCTCCTCCACTACTGTGTATACCGAATACTGACCGAACCGCCGACCAAATGCCACCTATGCCGAGAGCATAACAGAATAATTTCAGAAGGTCACGTATATCATTACGATATGGTTCATACCAGCTTACATCAACACCTAACCCATCATAGATTGATTTTTCCTGATGAGAGCTTGACCCGGCAATTGACTTGTTTTCTTGCTCGAAGCCCGATTTAGCTTCCGATGTGTGCATAGCTTCGACTAAATCATTAATATCCTTAGCGATAGGTACATTATCTATTATGCAATCACTAAAATTATCATACTCTGGTTCGACCTTTGATAGCTTCGGCAGCTTCCAACTCTTAATTGTATTATATATCTTATCGAGCTTATCAATAATGATATCCAACTTGTTTAATATCTTGCTGTCGTCGTACGTATTGTAAATGTTAGTAATATTATTAATTGTATCATTGCTAACAACATTATTACTGTGGTCGTCAGTATTGTAGATATCACCGTTATTGATATAATTATTATACTCCGTCGGTGACATATAGACAGGTTCGCCTGGCTCGTCGATGGGCACCATCACCACAACATTATCATCATCATCATAAGGTATATCAGTTGGAGGGGTAATAGACGGAGGAGTATAACCATCAGAGATAACAAAACCGCACATCTTAACAAATAAGTCAACCATACTCCAACCGAGATAGCCAGCGTCATTAATCTGCCCAACAACTAGACCACTACTATATATATTACATCTCTCACCACGCACAGACGGCACATAGTTATGAGTGTCATTATCGATAACACCACGGGATAGCCCAAAAATAATATCATTAGTTACATCATCACCGCCAGTGTAATAAGCGGCATAGTTATAATAGCCGGGGTCAGATTGCAACAGCTCATTATCGCCAAGGACGACATATATATAATTAGACGGCAAGAGGACACCGTCCTGATAAAGCTTACCATAAGGCGGGACATATATTAGAGGGGGCAACAGACCACCGGGATAACACAATATACTAGCGTCATCTACTCTAGTAACACTGTAATAACCTGCGTCCCCAAATTTTTTGGAAGATATAGATTGTATCCACTCCGACCCAGCATTAGTGACAGGTATCGACCCAGTAACAGTAATCTTATCATATATTACAGTGTCACCAGTTGTTAGATGCAACTCAGACAACGAGTAAAAACGATAGTCATTGCCAGCAAAACTGTTAGATTGATTATAAATCTCATTAACAATCTGACTATCAACAGTTGCAGCTATATAACGAGCATCTACAGCGTCATTAAGCAACTTAGCACCGACATAGGCAGGTATTATACCACGCTGACGCATAAGATTAAGCAATACTCCCAACTTACCCGGATTAGAATCCCAATAATCAACCAGTCTATCGGGATCAGATGCAACATCATTATAGGATGCCGCCGAAACATAGGTAGCCAAGAAATCAAAAAGAGAAAAATCAGTACTATCCGCAAATGCTGTCAAGCAAAAAGAGCTACAGACCAGCAATACACAGAGTAACACACAGATTATACGCTTATACACGATAACACCACCTTTGCATACTGTTGAAACGATATAATATAAATTTTTTATTGATTTTGTATAAGTCGCTAACGATTTCCAAATATGGTGTATTTACCACATAAGATTTATAATCTCAAAAAAAGCTTTCATTCCCCCAGGTTTTTTCGATATCCGAAATTATTTCTTATACGTTTTATACAGATATATTATACATTCTAAAGCAAAAAACCAAGGAAAGATTTCATATCTCTCCTTGGTTTTTTATTATCGGTAAACGAAACTTTATTCGTTATCCTTTATTCTTTATTTTTCATTCTTTCTTCTTTACTTCGTTCCGAACTCTTCAAGAATTAGACCTTTATTGTGTTCCAATGCCCAGTTAATGCTCCATTGACTTGTAAAAAGAAGTAAGTAATTTCCACGCAAATCCTGAATTTTTTTAGTGTCAGAGGCTAAATCCAACTTCTTAGGGTCAATCACGGTGTTTCCTATCCAACGTATAAATTGATATGGCAAACCCTCCATAACAATCTCAACGTTGTATTCATTGTTCAGTCTGTACTTCAATACGTCAAACTGCAATGTTCCCACAACTCCGACTATAACCTCTTCCATACCCGAACCAAGCTCTTGGAATATCTGAATAGCACCTTCCTGTGCAATCTGTGTTGTACCCTTTACAAACTGCTTTCTCTTCATCGTGTCTTTCTGTCTGAGAAGTGCAAAATGCTCCGGAGCAAATGTCGGAATGCCCCTAAACTTGACGTTCTGTCCCGGTGAACAGATAGTATCTCCTATGGAAAATATTCCCGGGTCAAACACACCTATGATATCCCCGGCGTATGCTTCGTCTACAATCTCCCTGTCCTGTGCCATAATCTGCTGCGGCTGGGATAGTCTGAGTTTTTTGTTGCCCTGCACGTGGAAAACTTCCATATTCTTTTCAAATTTACCCGAGCAAATTCTCATAAACGCAATTCTGTCACGGTGGGCTTTATTCATATTAGCCTGAATTTTAAATACAAAAGCCGAAAAATAATCCGAGGTCGGGTCAATTACAGCTGTTTCAGTTTCACGTGGGAGCGGCGGAGTTGTAATGTTCAGAAACTCTTCAAGAAAAGGCTCTACACCGAAGTTTGTAAGTGCCGAACCAAAGAACACAGGCGTGAGCTTTCCCGAACGAACCTCGTCAAGGTCGAACGAATCTCCTGCACCGTCAAGAAGTTCTATTTCATCAATCAAATCCTGCTTGTGATACTTTCCTATAAGCTCTTCAAGTTCGGGCGAATCAAGCTTCGCAACTGTTTTCTCAACCTCTTTCTGACCGTTGTGTGCCGCTGTGAATGCAAGAACCTCCTGCTTCTTTCTGTCGTAAACTCCCTTGAACTCCTTGCCGCTTCCGATAGGCCAATTCATCGGGCAGGTGTTGATTCCGAGTACCGTTTCAATATCTTCAAGCAAGTCAAACGGATTTTGTGCATCTCTGTCCATTTTGTTTATAAATGTAATAATCGGAATGTTCCGCATAACACAAACCTTGAACAGCTTCTTCGTCTGGTTCTCAACACCCTTTGAGGCATCTATAACCATTACTGCGGAATCTGCCGCCATAAGTGTTCTGTAGGTGTCCTCGGAGAAGTCCTGATGTCCCGGAGTATCAAGAATGTTAATGCAGCAGCCGTTATATTTAAACTGGAGTACCGAAGATGTTACGGAGATACCTCTCTGCTTTTCTATCTCCATCCAGTCGGAAACAGCGTGTTTTGAAGAGTGCTTGCCCTTTACGGAGCCTGCCGAGTTGATAGCTCCTCCGTAAAGCAAAAGCTTCTCGGTAAGTGTTGTTTTACCCGCATCGGGGTGTGATATAATTGCGAAAGTACGTCTTTTATTAATCTCAGATTTTAAATCCGCCAATCGAATAACCTCCTAAAAAAACTTTCAATATAAATTTTACTATATTTTGAGAATTTGTCAATATCCATACTCGTTTTATAAAAGAAAATCAGTTTTTTAAATTTTAATAGCTTCGTGATTTTTAATATAAATATTTATCTTTTTGCGGCAATTTAAATAATTGTTCCGAAAAATGAAAAAATACGAAATGTTCATACTTTCGTAACAAATATATATTATAATATATACAAATCAATTAAGCGTTCTACTAATTTTCATATACCTTCCAAACTGGGCAGAAGTAGCGATACTTCTGCCCATCCCCTTATATCACAACATTTTAACCTTATCAATCCCTCATAACGCTCTTCCCTCTTCACTGTTCACTTTTCTATAACAATATTTGGTTTACGGCTATACTTACGAGCGGTTTTCCCTGCCACACTATAAAAAATTAAAGGAGCGACCAAATGAAAACCTTAGGTTTATATATACATATCCCGTTCTGCAACGGAAAATGTCCGTACTGTGATTTTTACTCGCTAAAACAAACTGAAGAATCTATGGACAAATACGTTTCATACTTGAACAAAAAAATATCTTCGTATAAAGACTATACCGCAGATACTGTATACTTCGGCGGAGGAACTCCAAGTCTGCTCGGCACTGACAGACTTATATCCTTGCTCAAAAACATACACGACAGCTTCGGTGACATACAGCGTGAAACTACCCTTGAAGTGAATCCCGAATCGGCGAAGTGTCTTGATTTTGAAAAGCTGAAATTTTACGGTGTAAACAGAGTGTCGATAGGCTTGCAGTCTGCGAACGACAGCGAACTTGAAATTCTTGGAAGAAAACACACCACCGATGATGTCCGCAATACTGTGAAAACAGTTCAGTCTTCGGGTATAGAAAATATCTCCCTTGATTTAATGATAGGCATAAGCGGTCAGACGGCGGAGAGCCTTACACAAAGTATTGAGTTTTGTGCGGATTTAAATGTATATCATATCTCGGCATACATATTGAAAATCGAAGAGGGTACTGTTTACTTTAAAAAGAAAGACAGCCTTAACCTCCCCGATGACGATACCGTATGTGATTTTTATGAGCTTATGGTTGACAAGCTCGGTTCTCTCGGTTACGAGCAATATGAAATCTCGAATTTTGCATATCCCGGATTTGAAAGCCTACATAATTTAAAGTACTGGAATTGTGAGGAGTACCTTGGTCTGGGAGCTTCGGCTCATTCGTTTATCGATAAGAAAAGGTTTTACTACAGCCGTTCGATACGAGATTTTTACAATGACAAGATTATCCCCGACGGCACAGGCGGAGATGAAAAGGAGTATATCGCAATGGTGCTAAGGCTTTCGGACGGACTTCAATACAGGAAATTCAGAAGTTATTTCGGCTATGATTTGCCACGGCATTATATCGACAATGCGAAAAAGCTTGATAAGACAGGCTTGCTGTATGTTGACGATATCGGAATAAGACTTTCGCCGAAAGGATTTCTTTGTTCAAATTCGATTATAACAACAATCTTGTATAATGCGTAATTGGTGTGGAGGGTAGTTTATTTTTCCGAAAAGAATTGTAGCTGTACGGTTGCGAAGCTTGTTAAAAATTCGCTCAAACCTTTGTAAAGGTTTGAGCGAAACTTTATACTCACAAACATTAAGATTTAGCACCTTTCTTTCTCAAACCGGCAATTCGCAAGCTCTTGCCGGTTTTAGTTTTACCGAAAGATATTAGTTTAAGAGTTGCTTTGATTTATTTTTTTCTACAGAAAGTTTATTTAGTTTCGCTGAGGATAGTTTGTTTTTCTTTTTATAGTTGGCTTCGTCAGCGACCAAAGGCTCTGCCTTTGGAATCCGCAAGCTTTGAAAAGCTTGACCAAACTTTAAAATGCTAATTCTTTTAGATTTTGAGTATAATTTCACTTCACTTTCGTAAGTGCTTCTCCATTAATGCTGAGGTTGTTTTTGTCGTCAAAGCTGTAGGTATAAGAATAGTTCTGCTCGGAATCGCCAAAGTATTTCGTCATAATAGCACCGTCGTCAATAACGGTATAAGTATGCTCGATACTCAATCCGTCATCGCTGGTTCTTGTAAAATAGCCGTCAGCCGTGAACGTATAATCAACTCCGACATCATCATCTCTCCAGACGCCGACAAGACGGTCATCACCTTTGAAATCCTCGTACGGCGTGAGCGGATTTTCGCCTTCCCCTTTTTCGAGCGTTATTTCTTCGTCAGAGCCTGCAGCAGAGATTACAAGCTTCTTTCCGGTGAAAGCATTGCCCTCCACTTTGTAATTGTAGCTGCCGTACAGCAGCGGAGTTGACTGGTATATAACTGCTGCGGTGAACATATGGGAATCATCTGTGGAGTACAAATCGTACTGCCCTGTAACCGACATTGTTCCCAAAGTGACAATACATTCGCCGCCCTCGTTAAACTCATAACAGACACGCTGCGTATATTCGTGAACTATCTCTTCGGGTTCGTCGGAGGATTCTGTAGGAGAATCGAAAGTTTCAGTGTATTCTCCGTTGTTGACATAGTACCACGTACCGGTTATGTTTTGATTGAAAAACAAGTTCCACACAACGGCGGTTATAAGTGCCGCAAGAAATATTCCGAAAACTATCGGAAGCTGAACGTTTTTAACTATCTTTCTTTTTCTGGGTAAAAGGAATTTTTCCTTTTCTGCTTTCGGTTTGTTTTCTGTGATGTTATCGGTGAGGTTCTCTTCGTCTGTTATCTTTTGTGAATCATCTTTAGCCAAAGCTCTTTCCTCCTTGTTTTAAATCTTAACTTCTATTTTACCGCAAAATCCGTAATTATACAAGTACATTTTAAGAGAAGTTGGGAAAATAATTTGTAAAAATTCAATTAATGAGAACAAACTCTAAATTTCGTCGCTCTGCACAATTATACTGATTTAACTTGAAAAATAATCGGATAATAACACAAAGTTTTCCGAAATTATATGTAACAAACTTAAAGGTTTGTGCATATAATAATTCTGTGTTCGTAAAAAAATTTAAATTTTCCAGAAAAAATTTTAGCAAATTAATTGTAAAATTTTCTGTTTTGTGTTATAGTAATAATGTGGCAGTAAGATTTAACTGCTGCTATAATAAAGCATTGAAATTGAATGTTTTGTTTTGGCAAAAAAAATTTTGGGTGGATAATTAACTCATATTAAGGAGATGTGTTTATGGAGTTGGGTATTCAAAAACTGTATAATAAGTGGCTTGAAAATGCATCGGACGATGTCAGTCTTATTGAAGAGCTTAAAGAGGTAAAGGATAACGAGGACGCAATCTACGATCGTTTTTACCGTTCTCTCGAATTCGGCACAGCCGGTCTTCGTGGTGTTATCGGTGCAGGCACAAACAGAATGAATATATATAACGTCAGGGTGGCTACTCAGGGCTTGGCAAATTATTTGCTTAAAAATTACGAGAAGTCCTCCGTTTCTATTTCGTATGATTCAAGAATCAAGTCGGAGCTTTTTGCTTCTGAAGCTGCAAGAGTATTGGCGGCTAACGGCATTAAGGTTTATCTTTCGACGGAACTTCAGCCGACACCGGTTGTTTCCTATGCTGTTAGATACTTCAAAAGTCAGGCAGGAATTATGGTAACGGCAAGCCACAATCCGGCAAAGTACAACGGTTACAAGTGTTACGGCTATGACGGATGTCAGATGACAGACAAGGCAGCTGCTGCCGTTTACGACGAGATTACAAAGCTTGACTGCTTTAAGGACGTTAAGATTGTAGACTTTAGCAAGGCTCTTGAGAACGGTACTATCGAATATATCGGTGACGAGTTCTATGAATCTTATCTGAACAAGGTTGAGGAGCAGTCCGTTAATAAGGGCATTTGCGAAAACTCGGGGCTGAGTGTGGTTTATACTCCGCTTAACGGTGCAGGAAACAAGCTTGTAAGAAAAATTCTCGACAGAGTGGGCGTTAAGAACGTACATATAGTTAAGTCGCAGGAACTTCCGGACGGCAACTTCCCCACTTGCCCATATCCGAACCCGGAGATTAAAGAAGCTCTTACAGAGGGCTTGAAGCTTTGCGAAGAGGTTAAACCCGATTTGCTCCTTGCTACAGACCCCGACAGCGACAGAGTGGGCATAGCTATTCCCGACGGCGACGGATACAGACTTGTTACGGGCAACGAAACAGGCATTATGCTTACAGACTATATTCTCAGCAACCGCAAGGCTCTCGGCACACTTCCCGAGAATCCGCTTATGGTAAAGACTGTAGTTACAAGTGTGCTTGTTGAAAGGCTTGCCGCAAAGTACGGCTGTGAGCTGAAAAACGTGCTTACAGGCTTCAAGTACATTGGCGAGCAGATTCTCGAGCTTGAGCAGAAAAACGAAGAGAACCGCTATGTGTTCGGCTTTGAGGAAAGCTACGGTTACCTTGCAGGCACTTATGTAAGAGATAAGGACGCTGTTGTTGCTTCTATGCTTATTTGCGAAATGGCAGCTTACTACAAGAAACAGGGCAAGTCGCTTGTTGATGTTCTGGACGGTCTTTACAAGGAGTACGGTTTCTATAACAACGTAACTCTCAGCTTCGAGTTCGAGGGTGCTTCGGGTATGGAAACTATGAAGAACATTATGGACGGTCTGAGAAATTCGGGTGTTACCGAAATGGCAGGCTACAGTATAGTTAAGCATGCAGATTACCTCCTTTCGTTTGAAAAGGATTTTGTTTCAGGAGAAACAACAGAGATAAATCTTCCGAAGTCGAATGTTCTTTCCTACTCACTTGAGGGCGGAAATGCTATCATTGTAAGACCTTCGGGTACAGAACCTAAGATTAAGATTTACTTTACGGGTGTAGGCACAGACAAGGCTGACGCTGAGAGAGTAACAAATATTCTTATAAACTACGTTAAAACCTCCGGTATTTTAAATGCGTGAAGATAATTGGTTCTATTCGTAACTTTTGTTACCCGACCGAGAGTTGATTATGTGCGTGAGTTTTAGACCAGTTTTGTTTTAGATATAATACTTACACCAAACTAATCAAATTTTTTTCAAGCTGCTTTTGGAGATTTTAAAAAGCAGCTTCTTTTTAAATTAAAAAAGTTACTCCTTAGGAACTGTCAGAAAATAACTTGAACATTTATACTTGTCTAATTTGCCCTGTGTGTCGTTACAACACCTTGAAATACGTCAGTATTCCTGCG
>CACWTQ010000066.1 GCA_902763835.1 uncultured Ruminococcus sp.
CGAACTAATTAAAGACTAAGCACCGATTAGGCAATGCCTTGAATCAGGTGCTTTTATTATGCACAAAAACACCGCAAAATTGTTAATATAAGCACTGTTTAAACACTCTTATGTGTAAAACAGTGCTGTTTTTATACCCAAATCTAAGAAAGAGAGGTAAACCAAATGGCAGACGAGAAGAAAACCCCCGAAGAGGAAAAAGCCGAAAACAAGCCGACAGAAGAGCAGACAGAAACTCCAAAGGCAGACGAAAAACCGCCCGAAGAGAAGCCTACGGAAGCCGCTAAGAACGAGGAAAAGGCAGAGGGTGAAAACGTACCCGATGAACCCGAAAAGCCGCCCGAGAACCCCACAGAGAACGCTACAGAACCCGAAGCCGCACCGCCCGAGTTATCCGAAACAGATAAACTCAAAGAGGAAAACTTCCGATTGAAAACTCAGCTTGAAGCAATGAAAATCGGATTTATCCCCAATGTAATTGAGGACGCTGTTATTCTTGCGGAGAATATTGTTAAGCGTGACGGCAGCGATATTTCGGCGGCTTTACAGGCTGTGGCGAAGAAATATCCCGACTGGAAAGCCGACAGTAAAGGTAAGGCAAAGGGCGGTATTAAGGTCGGTGCGGACAGTTCCGGTCAGACTTCCGCAAATGATGATAAGATTGATAAGGCTTTTGGTCTTAAAAAGAAAGGTTGATGAATAATGCCAAATACAATTAATTATGCCGAAATTTGGAGCAACAAGCTCAGAGAGCTTTACGGTCAGGAACTCACCTGCGACCCACTCTATCATTCAAACACAGACATTCAGCTTAACGGTGGTAAGACTATCAAAATTCCGACTCTCACCGTCAGCGGTTATGTTGACCACACAAGAGCAAGCCTCGGCTTCACTCAGGGCAACTACGCAAACGCTTATGAAACAAAGACACTCGACCACGACCGTTCTATCGAGTTTGTTATTGACCCTATGGACTTTGACGAAACAGATATGGTTGTATCGCTTGCAAATGTTCAGAACCGCTTCGAGCGTACACAGGCTATTCCCGAACTTGACTGCTATACATATTCTAAGCTTTTCTCCGAAGCAACAAGAGTAGGTGCGACTATCAAAACAGGTTCGCTCACCACGACAACTATCCTCAGCGACTTCGACAGCAATCTTGAAACATTTGAAAACAAGGGTGTGCCGCTTGACAGGCTGATTCTTTTCTGTACTCCGACTTATAAGAAGCTTCTCAAAAATGCCGAGGGCATTCAGAGAACACTCGACATCAGAGAGGGCGGCGGCATTGACAGACGTGTACACAGTATTGATGATATTTCAAATATTGTTACAGTAATGCCCGGTCGTTTCAAAACGCTTTACGACTTCACGGACGGCTGTGCTGCGGCAAGTACGGCAAAGCAGATGAATTATATTCTTATTGACCCGGAGTGTCAGGTGTCGAGAGTGAAGTACAGTTACATTCACCTTTTTGCCCCCGGTTCGGATTCGAGAACATCGGATAACTACCTCTACCAGAACCGCCGCTACAATGGTACTTTTGCAATTGACCATTTGATGAAGGACGGCTGCATTATCCACAGAGATTCGTAAGGAGGAACAGAATATGAAAGCAATTAAGGGAAACAAGGTTTACACAGTTAACGAAACTTCAAAGAAATCGTATCTTTCTCAGGGTTACGATATCATAGACGACAGCGGCGACATCATCGAGCATTCGCCCGTGTCTACCGTGCCTTATTCGGAGTATGCTAAGGTTATCGCAGAGAATGAAGTATTGCAGTCACAGCTTGCGGCGGCTTCATCAAGCCGTAAGAAATAAGGTGAGATTGTATGTACAAACCTTATCTGAGCGAAGAGGAATATTTAAACAATGGCGGCTTGATAGAGGAGAATATTGAAAAATATCTTATATCTGCAAGCCGTCATATTGACAGCTTGACGTTTAATCGAATTGTCGCAAAGGGCTTTGAAAATCTCACGGAGTTTCAACAGGAAATCATTAAGACGGTATGCTTTGATATGGCAAATTTCGATTGCGAAAACGAGGATTTAATCAACAGTGTTTTGCAAAGTTATTCGATTAACGGTGTGTCAATGCAGTTTGGGTCAAGCTGGAATATTGCCGTTGTGAACGGTGTTGCGATTCGCAGAG
Organism: uncultured Ruminococcus sp.; assembly: GCA_902763835.1. GTDB lineage: Bacteria > Bacillota > Clostridia > Oscillospirales > Acutalibacteraceae > RUG592. The sequence goes on from CACWTQ010000066.1 coordinate 2,162, forward strand.
ATACATATAATTTGCTTATGCAGACAGGATTGTGTTATAGAGGAGTTCGATAATATGAAATATCCTTGCTTGGTGTTGAAATCGGTCTGCAAAACTCCTATAAAGGTAACTGTTTTTAAAGAGGGTATTTCCGAGAATGGAGAGCCGATTACAGACGTTATTCTGAATTTGATGTGTAATTATCAGGATAAAGCAAAAACCGTTATAACAGCCGATAAACAGCTTGTACAGTTATCTGCACAGGCTTATTTTGTCGGTGATATTGCTCCCGATTTACCTACGCTGTCAAACGGTGAAGTCGAGGTTTACGGAGTAAAGCGGAGAATATTTCAGGGAGAAAAGGCTCGCAATCCCGACGGCACTGTAAATTATACAAGATTGGATTTGATATAAGTTAATGTATTGACATTATTTTTATTTGAGGTATAATATAATTAAAGATTTGCTTTAGAGAGGAATGTTTTTATGAGTACCAGAGATAAACTTTTCACAATGCTCGATACATTGACGGACGAACAGCTTGAGGGTCTTTATGAGTTCTTGGGTAATTTCATTAAGATTGATGAACAGCTTAATGAAGATATGACAGCTGCCTTTTCGGAGATTGAGGAAATGAAAAAGCACCCCGAAAATTATAAAAGCTATGAGAGTTTTGAAGAAATGTTGGAGGATCTTGATGATGAAGTATAAAATCAAACCTTCCGCAACATTTAAGCGTGAGCTTAAAAAGATGAAAAATCAGAAAAAAGATTTATCCTTGCTTCAAAATATTGTCAACAGCCTTGCTGCCGGAGAACAGCTTCCCGAAAAATATAAAGACCACGAACTTAAAGGTAATTACAGGGGATATCGGGAATGCCATATACAACCCGATTGGCTTCTTATTTACCAGATTGACAACGGTAATCTCTTACTTTATCTTCTTCACACCGGCTCACACAGTGAATTGTTTAGAAAATAATTGTTATAGCACTTTGCAGAAATGCAGGGTGCTTTTTTATACTCGAAATGAGGTGAGAAAATGCAGGTATCATCAAGAATTACAATAGATACTGTTGCGGTGAATCAGCTTTGTGACCTTGCAAAAGAAGCACTTGTACAAACAGCGGAAGCGTTGCATACGGAGGTTCAGAATGCCCAAGTTGTACCGAGAGATAAAGGTACTTTACAAAACGAAGCAATGTTTGTGGATAAAAGTCAGGTTGATATGGGAAGAGTTTCAATTGTTCATAGTACACCTTATGCAAGACGTTGGTATTTTAATCCTGAAAATGTTCCTGTTAATGAATACACAGTGAGAAGAGGAAAGCGAGCCGGCAAAACAGTTAGAGCGTATACAGCTCACAAAGCTACTTTCTCACATAATGAAAATCCTAATGCCAAAGACCATTGGTTTGAAGATTGGCAGGAGGGAGGAAAACACGGAGATTTCTGCCGCAAGAAATTCAAATTTTACTACAAACAACTTTTGCGAGGTTCAGGAAGATGATTTACCTATCAAATGTGCGAGATTGGCTAAAAACGCTAATCTCCGCAGATTTTTATTATATCGGCAAGCTTGACAGCAAGAACGATAAATCAATCGGTGTGTATCAGAGAAAGAACCCTGCACCGCCGATAAAAGCTATCGGTCAGCCGTCAAGTTATGAAATAAAGCCGATATCTGTTTTAATACATTGGAATAAAAACGCAGACGAAACGGAGAAAACCGCCTATGAGCTTTACAAACAGCTTACAGCGGTTTCTTCATTGAATTTAAACAATACGCACGTTCAGCTTATAAATCTCCTGCAATCCGAACCTGTGGATATCGGTACGGACGACAACGGAGTTTATGAGCGTGTGATTGAATTTGATATCTATTATGAAAGGACGGTTTGATTATGCCCAACACTACAACAACAGGTGTATATCCTTGTTATGAAAACCAGTTCAAAATCGGAGCTGTAGGAGCTCAGACAAAAAACACGATCGCCGATTGTACTACATTTTCCGTATCGTTTAACGACGGTGTGGAGGAGTGGTCGCCGTTTGACCAGCAGGGTTGGACACGCAGACTTAAAACGGCAAAGTCAATTTCGATTTCGGTTACAGCGAAGAGAAATGTTGGCGATGCAGGCAACGATTTTGTAGCGGATCTTGCATTCAAAAACGGCAGAGAAGCCGAAGCGGATTTCGACTGGACTTTCCCAGACGGAACGGTTGTAAGCTTTTCGGACGCTATTGTAAACGTCACCGCACTCGGTTCGGGTGATTCCACAGCCGTTGCACCGCTTGAATTTGAAGTGCTTTCAAACGGCAAACCAACAGTAGCATAAAAGGAGATATTTAAAATGGCAAAGATTATTGATATTACGGAAAAGCTCAGTCTTGAAAAGCCGCAGATTAAAATCGGAGATGTAATTTTGACGGTGAATGACGAAGCAATGACAATGCTTGAAATAATGCCGCTTCTTGACGGTAAAATGGACGTTGAATCAATTAACCGTATCTGCAAAACAATTTTCTCCAATGATGACTTTGAGAAAATCAAGGCTCTCAAATTGAACGTAAAGGACTTTAAAACCCTCTTTGAAATTACAATGTCGCTTGTTTCGGGAGATTCCGAGGGGGAAACGGCGACCCCTGCTACGACATAATCGAAGACTTTGATTTGATTGTATCATCGTTTTTATCGGAGTATGGGGTAAGAATTTATTCGGAGGATTTTAAAAAGATGAAGTGGGACGAATTTTGTGCTTTACTTTCGGGTTTAAGTGCAGATTCGCCCCTCGGGCGTATTGTTCGGATAAGAGCTGAGAACGACCCGAAAATGCTTGAAAAATTCACTCCGCACCAAAGGAAAATCCGAAGTGAGTGGAGAAACAGAACGGCTTTGAAAGTATCGGAAAAAAGCCGTGATAATATTTTGGAGGAATTGAAGAATTTCTTTATTTCAATTGCGGGAGGTGTGAAGAATGGCGAACAGTAATGCGACAAGTGTCGGTGCGGTGTCGTTTGATTTGGGGTTGAACACAAACGGACTTACTCAGGCTATCAATGAAGCAGCGAGAAATGCAAGTACTCAGTTATCAGATGCGTTCCGAACTGCTTTGACAGGCTGTGAAAACAGTATTAACGGTATCGGAAACAGTCTTACTCAGATGACAAGCGGATTTCAGAATAACGTAAATCAGATGTCGCAAAGTATGACAGATACTTTCAGAAATGCGTCAACTCAAATTGCAAGCGATATGCAAAATAATATGGCTCAGATGTCGCAGAATATGACGGATACTTTCAGAAATACATCTGCTCAGATTGCAGGCGATGTTCAAAACAGTATGTCGCAGATGTCACAGAATATTTCCGACAGTATGAGAACTGCTGAACAAGATGCCGAAAATCTTGGAAAGAAATCCGAGAAAGTTTCAAAGTCAATGGGCAAGAGCTTTTTATCGAATGCTGCAAATATCAAATCTGCATTTGATATGGTGATAGGTTCGGTTAGAAAGCTTATGTCGGAATGCTCGCAAATGATGACCGTATACCAAACGCAGATTGAAGCCGAGGCACGTCTTGCGGCTACAATGAGAAATGCCACATCTGCAAGCGATGAGCAGATACAGTCCGTAAAAGACCTTGCAAGCAGTTTGCAGGAACTTGGAGTAGTTGGGGACGAAGTTCAGCTTGCAGGTGCTCAGGAGTTGGCAACTTATGTTGAGAATGTTGACAGTATAAAAACAATGCTGCCTGTTCTCGATAATATGATAGCACAGCAATATGGATTTTCCGCAAGCACAGACAGTGCGGTAACAATCGCAACTATGCTGGGAAAGGTTTTACAAGGTCAGACATCGGCACTTTCCCGATACGGTTACAGCTTTGATGAAGCACAGGAAAAGCTTTTGAAATACGGCACGGAGGAACAGAGGGTTGCTACTCTTGCGGAGGTCGTCAGCGAGAGTGTGAGTGGTGTTAATGAATCTCTTGCCGATACTCCGACAGGTAAAGTAAAGCAGCTATCAAATGATTTTGGTGATTTAAAGGAAACTCTTGGCAAGTTTATAACAGATATTATTTCTCCACTTGTGAAACAGCTTGATGTTATTGTCAAGAAACTTAATGAAGTCTTTACAACTGCAAGCGAGGGAATAAATAATCTTTTAGGCATTGAAAACAGTGTTGATGTAGGCTCGGCAATAGTCGGAATTATGGGTGATGTAGAGGAAGAAATTTCGGATATTGTCGAGGACACACAGGAGGATATACAAGACAGTATAGATGATACAGTAGAAGCTTATAAAAAAGCACAAGGTCAGCTTGCCGGCTTTGATAATTTGAATGTTCTGTCAATGCCCGATGAGGATAATGATAGTGACAATAGCAAAGATGATAACAAAGAAGTCGAAAAAAATGACGATATTGCCGAAAGTGCGGAGCTTGCGAAAAGCAGTGTTGATGATTTAAATCAGAGTGTTAGTTCCGTGAAATTTGACGGTATTAAAAAGCAATTGCAAGAGTTGATGAAATCCTTCGAGCCGCTTACATCGGCAGTTAAAAGAAATGTTCAGGCTGCTGTTGACAATGCTCAGAAGGGTATTGAGAAATATCTTGATAAGTACGGTGATAAGATAAGCGAGTATTCAGACAGAATAAAAGGACACCTTGAAAACACCGCAACGCAAACGGCGAACGGAATTACAAATCTTTTAAATGAAGCCGCAGCCAGTCAGGAACGCTGCAGTGACGAACTTTCAACAGGATATGCCGACTTGATGGGCGGTACGAGCATATTTGCGTTGTCGTTTGCAGATGTTTTTGCAGGCGGTCTTGATATTGTATCAAAAAATTTCGAGGATTGGACAGTTGACAACAGCGATACAATAGGCGATTTCTTTGACGGCTTAAACGGCAATGCAGCAAATGCAATGTCTACTTTCGGTGGTATTTTGGAGGATATCGGAACAACCTTGACGACTTGGTGGGACGAAAAAGGTTCACAGGCTTTTGACGGATTTATAGGTACTCTTTTTGATATTGGCGATTTCCTTATGGAACTATGGAATGATTATGTTACACCGTTTATCGACTATCTCATAGATTCGGTAGGCGATTTTTGGGATAATCATTTGAGTAAGCTTTGGAACAACATTCTTGAATTTGCAAGCAGTCTTATGGATTGTATTTCGGCTCTGTGGAATAACTGGTTTCGACCGCTTTGGGATAAGCTTCTGAGGGGTCCTATTACAGGAATTATGGGGGCTTTGAAATCAATCTGGGACGCAGTTCTTGATGTTTTCGGAGTTATCGTTGACGTTGTTAGAGGTATCATTCGCAGTTTGCAGGGTGTTCTTGATTTTATAACAGGTATCTTTACAGGCGATATAGAAAAGTGTGTCAAAGGTCTTGCGGAGTTTATCCACGGTATCTGTATTATTATATGGGGAGTTATCAAGGGAGCGATAAACCTTGTTATAGATGCCTTGAATGCGGTTTGGTCGGCTTTTTATGGTATGTTGAAAGAGATAGTTGACGGAATAGGTGCGTTTGTTGGTAAAATAGGTGATTTGCTTGGTAAAGATTGGGGCTTTACATTGCCCGATGAAGTGCCGAGGATTCCACGTCTTGCACAGGGCGGACTTGTAAAAGCACCTACCATTGCTATGGTCGGCGACAATAAAAATGCTTACAATGACCCTGAGGTTATATCTCCGCTTTCAAAGCTGCAGGGTATGCTTGACAGCGAAAACTCCGATGATACCGAAATTTTGCAGCAGATTTTGATGTATCTGAAAATGCTCTGCGATTTTAACAAGAACGGCGGTGGAAATATTGAGATTACAGCGAAGTGTGACGAAGATGTTCTTTTTAAAAGTACGGTTAAGAAGAATAACGCTTATAAACGCAGACACGGCGGCAAATCTGCATATGCGTAAAGGTGGTTTTTATGAGTGAATATTTGTTAAAGTTTGGTAATACGGAATTGCCGAACAAGTACATAACATCGGACGGCTATGTTGACACACCAAATCAAAGAACGGAGCTTGAAGCTTATCGAGATGCAAATATTCTTCTTCACCGTGTGACAAGTCCGAATTTTAAAACAACTATTATGTTTACTACCTGCCCTATGAGTTTATCGGATAAGAAAAAATTTCAGAATATTATTAATTCGGGCATGATAAATTCTACCGAAAGAAAGGTTTGTGTAACATATTATAACGATGAAACAAACGAATATGAAACAGGCGATTTTTATATATCCGACCCGACTTTCGGTACACTGGGATATTTCGGCGGCGAACGTTGGTATAAATCGGTTACATACCAGCTTACGGAATATTAAGGTGGTGAAAATATGAGAGAAGCAAGCGATTTTTTCAAGAGAGCCTGCCTTAACGGAAGTGTTAAAAATGAGCTGACAATTTTAATATACGGTAACGGTTCGGAGCTTCCCTACGTTATTAACAATGACGAAATTGTATCGGAAAGTATGAAGCTTACGCAAAGTCTTTGTGATGACAGTGACCTCAAATTCGGTGGCTGCATAGCAAGTCAGTTTGAAATTGAGATTACAAAAAATGTTGATTTGACAGGTAGAGGAATTTCTGTGCGGCTGTACCAAACAGCGGTTATGCAGACTTATCCCGGTAGTCAAACTTATCCGACAACAATCAGCAGCACAGAGGATATCACGACTTACCCAGGATTAACTGTGTGCGAAGGGTACAACGGCAATCCTATATGGCTTTTTACAGGAAAAATTTACAGCTGCAAATTATCTAAAAACCGTATTATACGAAAAATTGTTGCCTACGATGATTTTTATTGGAAAGGTACGGTTAATTGTACAAACTGGTATCGCAGTCTGTTTAAAAATGTAGACACGATAACTCTTGGGAAACTTTTTGACGAATTGTTGAAAAAATTTAATTTTCGTAAAGCAACCGCAATTGAGAATCTAACGCTGCCTGCCGATGATTTGCCTGTTTATATGGTTGAAGATAAAGTAACTGTAGGGGAACTTCTCAGACAAATTATGGAATTTAACGGCTTCTTTTGTTTTATCGATGGAGATGGTTTTCTGGATTTTATAAGTTTTCGTGATTATAGTCAAGTGGAGACGAATTACGAGATTTATCACTACTATATTGATGTTGCAACAGAGGACTTTACAAAGACAGGCTACACAGGTCTATACATAGCAGGTTTTGAGGACGGTACGGGTCGATATTATTTTGATTCAAGTTCTGATGAAAATTATTATTTTTTGGAAGATATTAATATTATCACCAAAAGTTATAAAGCAAGAGATTTTGACCCCGAATTTCAAAAGATAAAATCACTTCTCAATTCTTATTTTAGTGTTATCTATGACCCTATAAACCTGAAATCTGAATACCGCAGCTGGGTAGAACTCGGTGATAAGATACAGGTTTATGTAACTTGGTATGACATTAACGGCAAGGACCATATCAAAACGTTTGACACTATGGTGTTAAGCAGAACTCTTTCGGGTATTCAAGCTATCACGGACGAGATTACATCAAATGCCGAAAACATAAGGTATACAGAGGAATATTTTGACGGCGATTAAATATAAGAAAAGGACGGTGGTTATATGTCGGATTATCAGCCTAAAACTTGGAAAGACTACCCCAACACTACTACTCCGATTACAGCTCTTGACCTTAACAGGATTGACAATGGAGTGGCTGAGGCACTACAAAAAGTTGAAAGTGTCGGTGATGATTTTTCGGAGAAAATAAATACAGCTAAAAGTGCTATCATTGATAAAATCGATACATCGACAGATGATATTATCGCAGATAATACCAATGTGATAACAAGGCTGTCGGGTGATATTAATACAGCTAAATCAGATATCGAATCTGCTCTGGGTACTTCGGAAACGGATATAAACGATAATATTGATACAGCTAAAAGTGCTATCATTGATAAAATCGATACATCAGAATCAAATATTGAATCTGCGGTAAGCACTTCAGAAGCAAATATCAAAACAGCTGTTCTAGAC
>CACWTQ010000067.1 GCA_902763835.1 uncultured Ruminococcus sp.
ACCCGAAGAGGTTAAAACCGAAGAGAAAACGGAAGATAAACCCGAAGAGGTTAAAACCGAAGAGAAAACGGAAGATAAACCCGAAGAGGTTAAAACCGAGGAGAAAACGGAAGATAAACCCGAAGAGGTTAAAACCGAAGAGAAAACGGAAAATAAACCCGAAGAGGTTAAAACCGAAGAGAAAACGGAAGTTAAACCCGAAGAGGTTAAAACCGAAGAGAAAACGGAAAATAAACCCGAAGAGGTTAAAACCGAAGAGAAAACGGAAGTAAAACCCGAAGAGGTTAAAATCGAAGAGAAAACGGAAGTTAAATCCGAAGAGGTTAAAACCGAAGAGAAAACGGAAAATAAACCCGAAGAGGTCAAAACCGAGGAGAAAACAGAAGATAAACCCGAAGAGGTTAAAACCGAAGAGAAAACGGAAGATAAACCTGAAGAGATTAAACCCGAAGAGAAAACGGAAAATAAACCCGAAGAGGTTAAACCCGAGGAGAAAACGGAAGTAAAACCCGAAGAGGTTAAAACCGAAGAGAAAACGGAAGTTAAATCCGAAGAGGTTAAACCCGAGGAGAAAACAGAAGTTAAACCCGAAGAACCCAACAAAAACTCCGACGGCATTCAAGTTGAAAGTATCAATGCGGACGGCGATAAATCTCAGTCCGATGATGAGTTTGAAGATGATGACGAAGAATTCCGATTTGAGGAGGATTATGTCTTTGACGAGTCGGACGACGATGACGACCTCGAAGACCTTGCAAATCTCGATGATGTGGACGACTTCAAAGACTTAGAGGGACTTTTCAATACTTCTCAGCAACCTAAGGATAAATCTTCCGAGGTCAAGTCGGAGGAAATTTCCGAGGAGAAAAAAGAGGATAATCCGACAGAGAATAATTCCGAAAACGGCAATGACGAAAATTCCGCTGAAAAGAAAATCCCCGAGGAATCCAAATCCGAAGAAAAATCCGATGCTGCGGAAAATAAAGACGAGCCGCAGGAGAATAATCCGTTGGAGAATCAGAAAGCAAAACCCGAGGAAAACCCCGAAAGTAAATCCGAATCAGCGGAGAAATCAGAGGAAAGCTCCGCAGGGGAAAAACACAACGAATTTGTTGATATATCTTCAAATTCGGGCAGCGGTGAGAGCAAAGCCGACAACGCTAAGAAAAAGGTAGGGTCGGCATTCGGTAAAATCAAGTCTGCGTTTGTGAAGTCCAAAAAGAAAATTGTCGAGCTATGGAACACAAAAGAAGACGGCTCTATTGAAAATAAGGATAAAAATCCCGAAACAATATCCGTTACACCTACAGAACCGACACCAACGGTCACGGAGGCTGCAGAGCCTTTCGCAGAGAAAACGGAAACAGTCAAGGATAATGTTATTGATATAACAGCCGCTGCAAGCGAGAGTAAATCCGAAAGCGACAGCTTCGACAAGTACGGCGAGGTATTCGAGAGCGATTCTGAAAATACCGAAATTACACCCGTAAGCGGTGACGGCAGCGATGTTGTTGATATTTCCGAAAACAATGTTTCAGCCGAGAATAACGCACAGGCTAAAATCATTCCGATGAAAGTTATCAAGAATGAGAATGCGGCGGTTGTTCCGATTGACAGGGAAAAGGTTCGTGAATCGTTAAGTGTTATCGAGAGCGAAAAGACAATCTCAGAACCCGATATTCTCACCGATGAACAGAAGCACCAGCTTGAGATGAACAAGAAAGTTCTCGAGAAAGTCAAGCAGTATGAAGAGGAATCGGCAGAAAGACGTGAGGAACTCAGAAAGGCGAGAGCCGAGCGTTCAGCAAAGGATTACAACAGAGCATTCGGCACGGTTGACCCGATTACCGAAATTGAAATCGATAACTATATCGATACAGACAAAGAGGAGTTTATCAAGGTTAAAGCAGGTAAATTCACGGAGTCGGTCAGAAGCGAGTATGAGTTCTATGTCGGATATACAAAGCTTAAGGACGTTGCACGCAAGCAAACAAAGGTTGAGCCTGTAAAGCCCACCCTCGAACCCGGTGTGACTGTACAAAGTATACCGTCTGTAAAGCCTGCCGACACAGAGAAAATCAAGCTTGACGAGAGCAGCTATGCTGAGTTCTCCGAGGATAAATTCGCAAAAAGCCGTGACAGGCTTGAAAGCATTTCAAAACGGCTTGACTACAAGGATTCCAAACACCCCGACACTTTGGAATACAGAACAGAGGACGATGCTGTTAAAATAAAAAAGATTCTTCAGGAGAATCTCAAAAAAGCAAAGATGCAGTGGAATGTTTCTATCGGACTTACCTTTGCTATGTTTGTGCTTTGCTGTATAGGCGGTGCGTTCGGCGTGGGTGCGGGAGAAGCCGCAAAGGACAGCTCGCTGAGAGGTTTTGCATTTGTGAACCTTGCAATTTATGCGGCTATGCTTTACAATTGCAGAGATATCATTGTGAGAGGTTTGCAGCCCCTTAAAAAGATAAAATCGAATTCCGATACCGGCTATGCAATTGCGGCGGTTGTAACGGTTTTCCAGTCGGTGACTGCACTTATAAACCCGACTCCGTTCTTCCGTCAAGGATTGAATGTGTACACTCTTGTTGTTATGCTTGCACTTGCGTTGAACACTCTGGGCAGACAGCGTAACGCAGACAGAATTTCTTCAAATTTTCGTTTTGTATCGGATTCATCTCAGAAGTATACGGGTAAATTCTTCCACAACCAAAGAATGGTTGCTACACTTCTGAGCGGCACGAAAAACGATAAATCGGAGCTTGTCTTCCAGAAAAAGACGGCTTTCCTTAAGCATTTTATGAAGCTATCGCACTCACCCGACCCGGGCGAGGATTTGGCGGATAAATTTTCACTGCCGACCATAGTGTTCTCCATAGTGATAAGTATTGTGTATTTGTTACTTTCAAAGAGCTTTGCAGATACAATTTCCGTATTCAGCATAATGCTTTGTGCGGCTGTACCGATGTGTTCAAAGGCACTGGGTGCAGTTCCGCTTCATAAGCTTGCAAAGAATTCGCTTGCAAATCAGTCAATGGTTGTAGGATATCAGGCAGTTGAAAGCTTTTCCGAAAGTGCGGCTGTTATGCTTGACGCAAAGGAGCTTTACCCCGAGGGGTCTGTTCACCTTAACGGTATAAAGACATTTGATTCAAGACGTATTGATGAAGCAATGCACGCAGCGGCTTCCGTTATAATCACAGCAGGCGGAGCTATGGCAGGAATGTTTGACGGAATTATTCAGGGGGATAAGCTTGAAAATCTTCCGCAGGCGGAGAATGTTATCTATGAAGACGGAAAGGGTCTTATAGGCTGGGTGAACAACGAGAGAATTTTCATAGGAAACAGACAGCTTCTCCGTTCTCACGACATTGAAACAATGAGTGAGGAGTACGAAGCGGAGCAGAGAAGCGACGGCGACGAGATACTTTACCTTGCGTGTGCGGGTGAGCTTGTAGCGATGTTCATAGTAGGCTACAGTGCAAACAGAAGAGTTGCCGACGCTTTAAGACGTATGGAAGCAAACGGAATGAGTATGCTTATCAGAACGACTGATGTTAATATCACGGCTGAGAGAATTGCGAAAGATTTCGGAGTATCTCACAGAAGCATTAAAATTCTTGAGCAGAAAAATTCAAATGTTGTCCGTGACGAAATGATTGGCAAGGAGAAATCCTCACCGGCATTCGTTGCGACAAAGGGCGGAGTTACATCGTTCGGACGTGCGGTGAGCGGCTGTATTCAGACTAAGAGAAATATTTTATTGTCGCTTGCTGTACAGGTGTTCGGAGTTCTGCTGGGACTTCTGATTGTTACGGTTATAGCGTTGGTATCGGGAGTTCACCATATCGGAGCGATACAGATGTTTTTCTTCTATTTGTTCTGGGCAGCGGCAGTTCTTGCAGCACCTCCGATTATACAGAAATTTCAGAAGTATTAATGCGGACAACGTCCGCAAGAAACACGTGAAGCTAGTCTTTTTAAGAACCAACTTTACGAACCCGACCAACAGCTAATTTAATGCGGACAACGTCCAACTTTACGAACCCGACCAACAGCTAATTTAATGCGGACAACGTCCGCAAGAAACACGTGAAGCTAGTCTTCTTAAGAACCAACTTTATGAACCCGACCAACAGCTAATTTAATGAATTGCTTTTAGATTATTCTATTATAGTTAATCTATTATAGTTAATTTATATCTATATGTATAAATAAAATGTAATTTAGTAATAGCCAAACTTTTATTATTCATAAAGTTTGGCTATGTAATTGTTAAGGCATTCAAAAAGTAGGTCAAAAACTTATTGCTGGTTTGACCGACAAAAGCCCAAATCCTAAAAGTTGTTCGTCATCATACACAATGAATGGTCGGGTAATAGAAGTATGAACTATTCATAACTATCTTCACGTGTTAAAAAAGGAGATAAATAATGTTAATAGCACCATCGTTTTTATCATGTGATTTTTCAAGGCTCGGAGAAGAGCTTGTGAGAATGGACAAGGCAAAAGCCGATTTGATTCACCTTGACGTTATGGACGGTCACTTTGTTCCGAATATTACTTTCGGTGCTCCCGTTATCAAGTGGGCAAGACCATATACAAAGCTTCCGTTTGACGTTCACCTTATGATTAGCGAACCCCACCGCTATATTAAAGACTTTGCGGATGCAGGTGCGGATATAATCACGTTTCACGTTGAGTGTGACAGCGACATCGGCGAAACACTTGACCTGATTGAAAGTTATAATATAAAGCCCGGGCTTGTTATAAAGCCGAACACTCCGGCAAGTGCGGTGTTTCCGTATATTGACAGGCTATATATGGTGCTTGTTATGACGGTTGAACCGGGATTCGGCGGTCAGTCGTTTATGGCTGATATGCTGCCGAAAGTTGCCGAGATAAAAGAGTATGCAAAAAGCATAGGCAAGGAAATCTTAGTCGAAGCAGACGGCGGAATAAACGGCGACACTATCGGAGTATGTGCGGAAGCAGGAATTGATATCTGTGTTTCGGGTACGGGTGTGTTTAAAGCAGAGGACGCAGCAAAGGCTATTGAGGAGTTAAAGGCGATAAAATGAAAGTAACGGATTTGAAAAAATGTCTTTCGCAAATGACTAATGCGGAGATTATCGACCTTATTTGCAAACTCAACAAGAACAGCAAGGAAGTTCAGTCTATGCTTGATGTCGAGTTCGGCGGAAATGAAGCGGAGGATAAGATTGTTCTCGAATGCAAGGAGAAAATTGAAAAAGAAATTTTAGGCAAAAATCTTTCTTTGAAAAATGCCAAAAAGGTTATCAGCGACTTTAAAAAGGTTTGCAGGAATAAGGAGAACTATGCCGAGCTTCTGTTGTATTATGTGGAGTGCGGTATGTCGTTGATAGAAAAATACGGCGATATATACGAAGCATTCTATACAAGTATGGAAAATACATTTGGAAGTTTTGTTAAAGAAATTAATAAATTTCCCGATGACAGGTATTATCAAAATGTCAGTGACAGAATTGAAAATATAATCAAGACTGCAAAAGATTACTCACTTGATTTGATACCCTATGAGTGGGCTGCCGAAATTCGTTGGCGACCCGATGATGAAGAGGAATAACAGCATAAGGAACTGTCAGAAAATAATTTGAACATTTATACTTGTCTAATTTGCCCTGTGTGTCGTTACAACACCTTGAAATACGTCAGTATTCCTGCGGTGTTGTGCCTAACACAGAACAAATTAAGTTCCTAACTAAAACCGCACAAAGTGATAATGCTTTGTGCGGTTAAATTATATTTTTATATTCAATTATCGAAATACATATCGACTTTACTTTTATCCATATTCTCCCCGATAACTATTATGATTTCCTGACCGTTTTCAATAGGATTTACTTCAATATTGTTATGAGTTGCGTTAAGCTCAAACCAATTTCCGTTATCGAGTATAAACCCTTTAATTCTGAATACCCCCGAACAGGTGTCGAAAATTTTACGCACGTTTTCACGGAGAGTTTCAACAGTCATTTTAACGTTCAAATAATAGTACGAACTGTAACCGTTATCCTCCGAGAGAACCTTTACATAGTTTTCCGATACATAGCCGCTTTCGGAGATACTTTTAAAATCCTCGTCGGTGAAATCGTTCCAGTCTTTAACGGTGATTTCATCTTGAAGCTGTCGCTTGCAGCGGAATTTTTTCAGAGAGTTGTTGATGTGATTTACTGTGTCGGAAATTTCGTCGCTTGAAGCGTTCTGAGTTTTGCTGAGAATTATTCTGCCGGCATTAGCCGTCTGAGATGCAAGGAGATATTCCGACTGCTCGGAAAGATTGTTTTCAAGCTTTGCGTCTACAATCGCTATTACACTGCCCGATTCGTACCAGCGGTCGAGCGGTTCTTCGCACAGAACATCAAAAAATTCGTCAACATCGAAAATTCCCGAGGGTTCAATAAGAATGCGGTCGTAACCGCCCATACCGAAAGCGATTAGCTTTGTTTTGAAACGTCTTTTGTGACAGTCTGCATCGCAAGCTCCGGCAACGGTTTCAATGCAGCAGCTGTCGCCCTGAAGCTCCTGCAAAAGCATCATATCAACATTGACTGCACCGAAATCATTTTCGAGTATACCTATTTTGTTGCCTTGCCGAATAAGATAGTCGGCATATTTTTTTATGAATGTTGTTTTTCCCGAACCTAAAAATCCGGTTATTAAATCAACTTTAATCAATCATTAACTTCCTTTCAGTATATGCAGATATTCAAAAAGCCTTATAAATAAACTTTCGTCAATTGATGACTGCAATAATTACGCATTAAAAAATCATCTGCAAAACAAAGTTTCCTTAAAGGCACAAATCTTGTCCGCAAGACAGACAATCCAAGCCTCACGGCACTTGGGCGGAAAGGGTACAAGCGGAAACATATGATGTACTATAATGTCACATTCACGGGAGGTCAGTTCAAAATCCTCCTGTGCATTTCTGAGAGCGGTTGACGGGTGAGTAAATCCGTGCCACCTGTGGGCGGCATTGTCGGTGTCGTGCCAGTCGTACAGAAAATAATCGTGAAGCAACGCCCCTCGGATAAGAGCCTTTCTGTCTACTTTTATATCAAGAAAATTCGCTATTCTGATACTCATAACAGCAACAGAAAAACAATGAGAGTAAACACTGATTTTTCCGTGCTGAATGAAACCTTTGGTCAGATGAAAGCGAGATGTGTTTATAAGTGCATCTGCCGTTTCGGAAACATCGGCATAGCGGTTTGTTATTTCTCCGACCATTGCTGTCACCCTCTTTAATAAAAAAATACTTTAAAATTAGTATAACCTAATTATGTCGATTTTTCAATAGATTTAGGAAAAATTTTGTTATATTACAAAAATGTAATTTTATTCAATTCTTTCAAAGCCGTTAGATTTAAAAAAGAATTATGTGATATAATTAAAATATAATGAGGAATTAGGAACTGTTGGGAAATAAATTGAACAATTTAGACAAGTATAAATGTTCAAGTTATTTTCTGACAGTTCCTTAGGAATGAGGAGTTAGAAATTTTCGTTTCCCTAAAAAGCAAAACAATTACGCATTACCTTAAATTCGCCCCACAATCCTATCAATTCACAACTTTTTTACAGGATTTTCTTTTGTGTGTGATATAATTGAAGTAGAATTAGGAGTGAGGAATGAGGAGTTAGAAATTTTCTTTTGTGTGTGATATTATAGGTGTATAATATTACTTGACATTAATTGCACCGAAATGTTATATTATTTATATAAATTTTTAAACATTATTTGCCTTGAAAAGAAAGGATAACATATTAATGAGTATAAAGGAAAAATCAAAACAGAAATTTGAAATGCTTACAAAATTTCTGTTTGCAGTATATTTAATTGGTTTGACGTGGGCGATTCTTTTTAAATTCAAGTTTAATATTCACGAGCTGAACGGTTCAAAAAATTTGATTCTCAAACCGTTTTTTCTTGATGACGGAGTACGATTTTATAAATCCGATTTTTACACAAATTTGATTGCCTTTGTTCCGTTTGGGATTTATATTTCTGCTTTGAAGCGAGAGGGAAAAGTCGTTCTTAACCTGATTATATCGGTGCTTGTTATGTTTATGACAAGCCTGTTTTATGAAATGTCACAGTATATTTTCCAAATCGGCTGTTCCGATATCAACGACTTGATAAGCAATACTTTGGGAGGTGTTATCGGTATTATAATATATTACATATTATATCTTGTTTTCAGAAAACGTACAAATACCGTAGTGACTGTTTTGGCATTTTTGGGTACAATCGCTGTGACGGTGTTCGTTGTTATATCCATATTAAACGGCTCTTGTTCTACCTTTCAAAACCAACTTTTGAAACTTTTTAATTCTTAATATAAAATTTCTCTATTGACATTGTATTAGTGTAGTGATATAATTGTACTATGATAAATAATGCAATATTAACGGGGAGAGAATCAATTGGAAAGTCTGTTGTTGTTTGCGTATGAGTTTTCGGTTGAAACAGTGCCGTTTGTAATTGTGCTTGCGGTAATCGCAAAACAAGAACGAAAAAGAGGTACACCGTTCAAAAAGAGAGATGTCATTATAAAACTGCTGCTTGGATTGTACATATTTGCGGTATTGAGTGTTACGGGTGCAGGAACAATTTATGAGCTTTTCAGGCTGAAAATTACTCCGCAGTCACCAACAGAACTCCGACAGCTGAATTTAGTGCCTTTTTCAAACGGCATAGATATTTTGACAATATTAAATGTTGTAATGCTTGTACCGTTCGGGTTTATGCTTCCTGTGCTGTGGAAGAGAAACGGAAGAATGTATCGTGTGATTTTGAGCGGATTTGCGTTTTCAATGCTTATAGAACTAAGTCAGCTTATGAATAACCGCTGTAGGGATATAGATGACCTTATCGCAAATACTCTGGGTGCTGTTATAGGTTATATTATATATAAGGTATTTGCGGAAATATTCGGTCTGAAACGTATTGATGAACATTACACGTCATACGAGCCTATGTTATATGTGTTAGTTATGATTTTAGGACGTTTCCTGTTCTTTAACGAATTCGGAGCGGCTAAATTGATTTTTGGATTTTAATAAAAAATGGAGGAGTATTTTATGAAAAAAGTAATCGGTATACTCATAGCAATGATTCTTGTCTTTGCAATCGGCGGTGCAGGGTATTTTTACATAGCTCCGCTTTTTGCAAATGACGATACGTCCGCAGACGTAAGCAAAATTTATGTTCAGAGCGTTGATGAGATTGTAAACGGATTTTCGTTTACCGCAAACCGCTACAGCGGAGTTGTCGAAACTCAGGAGCTTGTAAAGGTAGACGCAGACGTTGACAAGAAAATCAAGGAAACATTCGTTAAAGAGGGAGATTCCGTTAAAACAGGCGATAAGCTTTTTGAGTACGATATTGACGATATGAAAATTCAGCTTGACCAAGATAAGCTTGATATCGCTCAGGCAGAGAACGTTATCAAGGATTACAATGCTCAGATTGAGGCTCTCGAAAAAGAGAAGAAAACTCTCTCTTCAAATAAGCAGATTTCGATTACAAACCAGATTGAGGGATTGAAACTCGAAGTTAAAAAAGCAGAGTACAATAAAGAGTCGCTTCAAAAGAGTATCAATAAGCTTGAAATTTCCGTTAAGAACGCAGTCGTTAAATCTACCGCAAACGGCACTGTAAAATCCGTAAACGACGCAACAACCGACAGCTATATTACAATTGCTTCCGACGGAGATTTCAGAATTAAAGCTATGGTCAGTGAGCTGAACATTGCCGATTTTGTTGAGGGCGAGGATATGATTATCCGTTCCCGTATCGATGAAGACCTTATCCGTACAGGTAAAGTTACTTCTATCGACACCGCAAAGCCGACCACTGAAAATTCCATTTACAGCGGCGAAACAACCACCAAATATCCCGTGTATATTTCCATTGACGATACGTCGGGTCTTCTTATCGGTCAGCACGTTACCGTTGAAATGAATTCGGGGGACGAGATAAAACAAGGTATGTGGCTTGAAGAGGGTTATATCATCGATGCGGACAGCAGCCCGTATGTCTGGAAAGACAACGGAAACGGCATTATTGAAAAATGCAGTATTGAGCTTGGCGAATATGACGAAACTCTCGGCAAGTACGAAATTAAGTCGGGTATTACTCTCGATGACTTTATCGCCTATCCCGAAGACAGAATTACAGAGGGTATGGAAACAACCTACAGTTCGGGCGAAAATAACGAAGCGGATATTTCCGATGACGCAATGCTTAACGATATGGGTTAAGGGGGTAATTTTATGATTCTTGAACTTAACGGAATTTACAAAAATTACTTCACGGATAATTTTGAAGTTCCCGTACTTAAGGATATTAACATATCTGTTGAAGAGGGCGATTATATCGCTATTATGGGTCCCTCGGGCTCGGGAAAGTCCACTCTTATGAATATTATCGGCTGTCTTGACAGACCAACCTCGGGACGCTATCTCTTTGACGGAATAGATATTTCAATACAGAAAGACAATCGCCTTTCCGAAATCAGAAACAAGGGTATAGGATTTGTTTTTCAGAACTTCAATCTTTTGCCCCGACAGACTGCTCTTGAAAACGTGGAGCTTCCGCTTTTGTATGCAAATGTGAAGAAAAAGAAGAGAAAGCAAATCGCTATGGAGGCACTCGAAAAGGTCGGCTTGGGTGACAGAATGGACTTTCTTCCCACTCAGCTTTCGGGCGGTCAGAAACAGAGAGTTGCAATCGCAAGAGCTATTGCGAACAAACCGAAAATTCTCCTTGCGGACGAGCCAACCGGTGCTTTGGATTCAAAGTCGGGCGATCAGGTTATGGAACTTTTCTCGCAGCTTAACAAAGAGGGTATGACTATCGTTATGATTACTCACGAAAAAGCAATTGCCGACTGTGCAAACAAAACAATCGCAATTTATGACGGTGAGATTATTTCAATAGAAGAATTTGAGAGTATTGTTAATTTACGTAAAAGTTCATTGGGAGGTGACGTGAATGGCTAAATCGAAATTGAAGACAAAGTATATTGTAATTCCTCTGCTTGTGCTGTCGCTTGTGGGCGGTGCTTTTACAGCATCTACATATCGCAGTACATCAAGTGATACGGTTAATGTGGCAACGGTTTCCTCACTTGATTATTCGTGGAGTATGAGTGGTTACGGAGAAGAAGGAAATTTTATCGGAAAGCTTCAAAAGGGCAGTGTTCAGAATGTCAAGTACAATCAGGATTTGAAAATAGAAGATGTTCTTGTCAAAAAGGGCGATAAGGTAAAAAAGGGCGATAAGCTTTTTACATATGATTTAAATTCTCTCAAATTTGCTCTTGCTGATGCGGAGAACGCTTTGACAACTGTCGAGAATGAAATCAAGGTTGCCAACAATGAGCTTGCCGTTCTGAAAAAATTACAGCCGTCGGAAAATGCACCTCAAACTGTTACAACAACTACAGTTACCGAGCCTGTTGTCGAAACTCCCGATACACCTGCCCCAAATGCCGATGTGAAAATCGATTTGCCTGCTCCGAAAGAGTTTAAATATGATAAGAAGATAACTCTAAAATCCGAATATTCCGAAGGAAAGGGTACTTCCGAAGAACCGTATGTTTTCTATGTGGGGGAAGATACTGTGGTTACAAAGGAGTATTTGAAATCTCTTCACCCCGAAAAGGGAGAGGCTTTGTATGCGGTTTTCTATGTGTGCGATGAGGAGGGAACTCCTCTGTATGCACGTATGGTTGACGGAAATAAGATTGATGTTGAAAACGCTGAGGACTGGACCGTAAGCGACGGTGTTGTTTCCGATAAGAACGGCGGATTTTCGTTTGACGGCGGTTCGGCGAATTTCGCAAGCTTTATGATTCAGCCGCAGACGGCAGGGGGAATTTCCGATACAGACTTGACCGGACTTGACGGGGATTTTGATTTGAGCGGTATTGAAGACTTGGGCGGACTTGATGAGGATTTTGAAATGCCCGATACGGTTCAGCCGACAGAACAGCAGAATGTCAGCACGGATACGGATAGTTCCGATGAAATTACCGAAAAGAACAGTAATTATGTATATTCTAAAAACGAATTAAAAGATATGGTTTCCGAAAAGGAAAAGGAAATAGAAAAGCTTAAGCTTGAAAAGCGTCAGTCGGAGATTGACGTGAAGAAAGCTAAGAAAACTCTTGAAACAGGTGCGGAGGTGTCGGAGCTTGACGGCTCTGTAACGTTTGTTGCAAAGGATATACAGCACCTTTCCGACAGCGGTGCGTATGTTACCGTAACAAGCAGCAACGGAATGAGCGTTGTTTCTTCGATAGGAGAGTTTTCGCTTTCCGATATTGAAATCGGAACAAAAATGAACGTCAAGAACTACGATGACGGCGGCACTTATAAAGGAAAAGTTACTTCAATCAGCGATGTTCCCTCGCAGACAGACCAAAACGGCAACGAGGATTCTACCGAATCGTACTATGAATTTATTGTCACTATTGACGAAGAATTCGAGCTGCCCGAGGACGGCAGCGTAAGTATGGATATAGACACGGGAAAAGATGATGAACAATTGCTGCTTTACGGCTGCTTTGTAGCTTCCGAAGGAGGAAAGCACTATGTAATGGCTGCAAACAGCGATAATAAAATCGAAAAGCGTTATGTCACTGTAAGCGGCAATCTCTTTGAATTTACCGTGGTTGAGGGCGGACTGAAATCTACTGATAAGATTGCACTTGCTTACGGCAAGGTGCAGGAGGGTATGAAAACAGTCGAGGTAGATGCTGATACTTTGATGTATGGTTCATATTTATTCTGATGTGAGGTGGTAAAATGTTAGAAAATATAAGGCTTTCTTTAAAAGGAATAATATCTCACAAAATGCGTTCTGCTTTAACAATGCTCGGTGTTATCATAGGTATTTCGGCAATTATAATTATTGTGGCTATCATTAACGGTACAACTCAGAATCTTAAAGACGAGATGCTTGGCAACAACACAAATACCGTTACGCTAAGTCTTTACAGTGCGGAAAATCAATATATGGCATACGATACGGCAAACGGCGGAACTGTTCAGGGAATTACAACTATTCCGCAGAAAAGTATAAAAGCGGTAAAGCAGATTAAGGGGGTTGAAAGCTCCTCGCCTGTATATACAAAGTCTATGAGTGTGTACAGAAATGAAAAAGAATCGGAATGTACAGCTTACGGTGTTGAAAACGGTTTTTTTGATACAATGAAATTATACTTGACTTCGGGCAGACTTTTCACCCAAAGAGATTATGAGAAGAAAAGCAATGTTGTCATTCTTTCCACAGAAGCGGCAGGCACACTTTTTGCAAATGAAGATCCGTTGGGAAAGACTGTGAAGATAGTAAGCGATATGTATGTTGTAGTCGGTGTAGTTGAAAAAAATTTGGATTTAAGTAAGATTGAAAGCTATTGGGATTATTACTCTATGACCGGAGATGTTACAAGTGAGGTCTATGTTCCGTCAACATCATGGAATCTTGTTGCCGGATACGATGATATTCAGAAGCTTATCATTAAATTGAACGACCCCGACGAGATTGTAAATGTTCAGCGAAAAGCCTCCGAGGTGCTGAACTCCAATCTTTCAACGGACAAATATTCTTATAAATCAGGCTCGTTTGCAGAAGATGCCGAAACTATGGAGCAGATTACGGGAACGGCTTCTCTGTTGCTTGTCGGAATTGCGAGTATATCTCTTCTCGTAGGCGGTATCGGAGTAATGAACATAATGCTTGTATCGGTAACGGAGAGAACAAGAGAGATAGGTCTTAAAAAGGCACTGGGTGCGAAGAGAAGCGTTATTCTTTCGCAGTTCCTCACGGAGGCGGTAGTTCTTACAGGAATGGGCGGAATAATCGGAGTGCTTATCGGAATAGGCATAGCGAATATAATAGGGTTGATTTTCAGATTAAGTACAGCCGTTGGCTTGCCAATAATTCTCCTGTCTGTAGGGTTCTCAATGTTTGTAGGAATTGTATTCGGAATTGTGCCATCGGTTAAGGCATCTAAGCTTGACCCGATTGATGCTCTCAGATACGAATAATTTAAAAAGAAATAATTTGATTTTATAGAAAAAATTCCCTTTAGCCTGCACCTAAAGGGAATTTTTCTATTTACAAACTGCATGTATGTGTGATAAAATAGAATAGTGTAACTATTGCTAATTAGCGGAAAACGTCCGCAAGAAATACGCACTTTAATTTTTTTATTGCCGTTAGTTTTATGCCTGCGTGAAAAGTTCTTTTTTACAAGAGTTCACCAAATCATATAAAGAATTACGCATTATAAAAAGGGGGGTGTTTATATGGACGTTCGTGTCGGAGATATTATTGAAATGAAAAAACCTCACCCCTGCGGAAACAAAAGCTTTAACGTTACCCGTGTGGGTATGGACTTCAAAATAAAATGTACAAAATGCGGCAGAGAAGTTATGGTGTCCAGAGTGAAAATAGAAAAGAATATTAAAAAGATTACAAGAAAAGAAGAGGAAAATTAAATGTTTCAAAAGCTTGATATATTTGAAAAAAGATATGAAGAACTCAACAATAAACTCTATGACCCGACTGTTGCGGCAAATGTTGAGCTTTACAACGATATTATGAAAGAGGTAAAGTCGCTTGAGCCTATAGTCGAAAAGTACAGAGAGTATAAAACTGCCGTTCAGACTGTCGAGGACGCAAAGCAAATGATATCCGAGGGAGTGGACGATGAATTCAAAGCTATGCTTGATGAGGAAATCAACACCGCCAAAGAGGATATAGAGAAAACATCAAACGAGTTGAAAATTTTACTCCTCCCCAAAGACCCCAACGATGAGAGAAATGTTATCGTTGAAATCCGTGCAGGTGCAGGCGGTGAAGAAGCGTCATTATTTTGCAGTGTTCTTTTCAGAATGTATTCGATGTATGCGGAGAAGCGTGGCTTTAAAACAGAGCTGCTCAATGCAAGCGAAACAGAACTGGGCGGCTATAAGGAAATTTCATTTATGGTGAACGGTGACGGTGCTTTTTCAAGACTGAAATTCGAGAGCGGAGTTCACAGAGTTCAGCGTGTTCCCGATACGGAAAGTCAGGGAAGAATCCATACATCAACGGTAACAGTTGCGGTACTTCCCGAAGCCGAGGACGTAGAATATGAGATAAACCCTGCCGATTTGAAAATCGATACTTTCCGAAGCAGCGGTGCAGGCGGTCAGCATATCAACAAGACTTCCTCAGCTATAAGAATTACACATCTTCCAACAGGCACGGTTGTTGAATGTCAGGACGAAAGAAGTCAGTTTAAAAACAAGGATAAGGCGATGAAAGTTTTGAAGTCACGGCTGCTCAACGAGAAGCGGCAGGAGCAGTCCTCGGCAATTGCGGCGGAGCGTAAGGCTCAGGTCGGCACAGGCGAGAGAAACGAGAGAATCAGAACGTACAATTATCCTCAGGGCAGAGTGACAGACCACAGAATCGGCTTGACCCTATATAAGATTGACGATATTCTTAACGGTTCGCTTGACGAGATTATCGACCCTCTTATCACTGCCGACAGAGCGGAGAAACTAAGGAACTGTCAGAAAATAACTTGAACATTTATACTTGTCTAATTTGCCCTGTGTGTCGTTACAACACCTTGAAATACGTCAGTATTCCTGCGG
>CACWTQ010000068.1 GCA_902763835.1 uncultured Ruminococcus sp.
CCTTGTTAATTTTTCAATATCCCTGTCATACGTGTAATCGGGAATACCGTCATAGGAGAGTATCTCCCAATTAAAACATCTGCATAATAACTCTGTAAAATTGTCGTTCTCACGGTCAAATTTTTTATGAACATACTCGATTTGTTTTCTCAGCGACAATTCGGATATGTTTTTGCCTGTAAGAAATACGTCGCCTTTGTAATATTCAATTTCTAAAATCATATGCTATCCTTTGTAAAAAACTTTTCATTAAAAAATTTCTGTCCTTTGCAAACATTTAAATCCTCAAACCGTACATCGTACTTTGCGTTAAAATTACTCACAACCTGTGAAACACTGTCGTAATAAGAAACAAATTCTTTTTCATCTTCCCATACTGTATTTGTATTATAAAAGCTTTCATATACTATGTATGTATCGGAAATTTTCTGTATGGCATATGTATAATAAATATCATAATTATCACATTCAATTATTTTGCTTACACCAAGCTGTTTTCCGTTTTCAAGCTTTTCAATAATTTTACTCCTCGTCATAAATCCTCCCAAAATACTCATACAGAGAGTTCGATACGGCAACTTCTTCTCCGTCCGAATAATCGTACTCATACATATAAATCATTTTGTTGCTTTTTATGTAAAACGGATTTCCTGCACCGTCGTCCGCAAAAACAACTCCGTCAATTCCACATTGATTTTTGAAAAATTCTGTCTGTTCAACAATCATTTCACACGGATAAATTATCCAACCTATCTTCAACAACGTATTGCCTAAAATCTCCATTATTCCGTTGCTTACTTTGAGTATCTCCGCAAGCTCGGTCGGTATCATATCAGGTATTGTTTCGGCAGGCTCATACAGTTTTATGTCGCCGTCATACATTTTTGAAATCTTATCTATAATATTTTTCATATTCAAAAACAACCTCACTTTTTAAATTCATTGCCTATATAAAATTATAAAGCAGATTCGCCGTTTAATCAACAGTAAATCTGCTTTTTTATAATTATATCTGTACAAAAAGTTACAGTACAATTTTCGTCTGCCGTCAGCAGATTTATTTTTTCCTGTCGGTGTTGCCTACCGCATTAAATCTCCTGTTTCTGTTTGAAATACTCTATTTACAGCATTTTCCTGTGTATTCTATTATGCCACACGCTGTCCATAAAATACCCCCTTAGTGTCCAATATTATTATACCACTCCAATCTCTGATAATATTCAAAGTATTTGTCGGGATTCTGCGGTTCGAAAAGTCCCTCTTCCTGCATTGAGTAAACTACCTTTTTATCCTTAAAATAAACAGTAATGGTTTCATCGGGGTTCGGGTCGGGGGTATCCGGTGTGAAAACATCTTTTGTGTATCCGAATGTAAAACCGGTGCTTTCACCAAACAGATTTATCGGAATTTCTCTGAGTTCAAATTTTCTGCCCATATATACTCTTTCTCCGTTTTCGTCTGTCGCAAAATCGTCTTTTCGGATAACATGCAAAGCTTTTTCGTTTTTATTCTTAAAGGAAATTACCCAGCCTTGACCCAGATAGGGTGTACCTGTGTATGGGTCGTCATTGTCTTCTGGGCTTGTATCGTAAAACCCCGTTACAACCTCCACATCGTTCGAGCTTATCGGATATCCGTAAAAACAAAGATAATATCCCATACCTAACAGAACAGCCAACACCACCAAAGTTGAAGCCGATACGGCTATTACTCTCTTTATGCCGACTCTGTTTTTAAGTTTCTTGATGTTTCTGCTGTCCGTGTCGTTTGAGATGACAAGTGTCTTACTTAGTTTCTCCGCACTCTTATGGCAGTCTTCGCATTCGCTTAGATGTTCCTCTACAATGTTTCTGCTGTCGTCGCTCAGAATTTCGTCAACATACAGCGGCAGCAAATCTCCGATAACATTACAATTGATTTTATTTTTCATAACAAAACACCTCCGCAGTTAGGAACTGTTGGAAAATAAATTGAACAAATTAAACAAGTATAAATGTTCAAGTTATTTTCTGACAGTTCCTTAATGACTTTCTTCAAGCTTTTCAATAATTTTATTCTTCGCTCTGTAGTAGGTAACTCTCGCCCAACCCGAACTTTTCCCGAAAATAATACCTATTTTCTCAAAGCTGAGTTCACCGAAAACTCTCAAATTAAAAACCTCTTTATAAGGTTCTTTCATCTCGTGAAGAAACTTATGAATAAGCATAGCCTGTTCTTCGTTTTCTATATGTTCGGTCAATATTACGTCTGTAACGGCACTTTCGGGAATATCGTCAAGCGGAATGTTTTTCTTACGGCAATATGTGAAGTATGTATTCTTTGCGATTGTGAACAGCCACGCTCTTATATCCTTTGTGCCGTCAAAGCGATTGATATTCTTCAAAGCCTTAACGAATGTTTCCTGTGCGATTTCCTCCGATATACTTTCATCGTGACACAAGGCTCGCATATACAAAAAAACATCTTTAAAATACATTCGGTAGACTTCTTCAAAGTTTGAGTCGGACATAGCTGTTTTACCTCCCTTCATAAAATTAACTCTTGCAATAAGATTATGTTACAATAAAACTTTAAAAATTTCAAAACCAAATTACGGAAAAGTCAAAGAATCCGCTTTTTCCTGCTCAAAGCAGCTCAAATCTATGTATAAAATAACGAAAACCACCCATAATAATAATATGTCAATTGTGTAGTTTTCACGATTATTACAAATTTGATTAAAAAGGGTTGCATTTCTGTAACAGTTTGGTATAATAGTATTAGTTAATTTTTACAACCGTGTAATAATTTTTAGGAGCTGTTTAAATGTCATACTTTGAGAATGATGAAAACATCGAGGTAACACAAGACCTTTTAGATAAATTTGCTTCGGATTCAACGGAGTACTACGATGAACCCGAAAATACAAAAACAATAGAAGAAATCCGTGAGGAGAGATATCTCCGTCAGGAGGAAAGACGGCTGAAGAAAAAGAAAGACAGACGTTCCCGACTGGTTAATAACCTTATGCCGTTTTCCGCTTTTGTGCTTCTTGTGTGTACAATTATTTATATGAACTCCCTACAGTTCGGTTTGGTTATTTCTTACAACAACGAACAAATTGGTGTAGTGGAGAATGCCAATGTTATCAATGAGGCTACAAGTCTTATTGATAACAGAATAATCAACAAAAGCCTTGACACGCTTGAGGACGAGCCTCAGTACAAGGTAGCTGTTGTTAATAATACATCTGATTTTCAAACCTCTACGGAACTCAGTCGTTCAATTTTGGCAAACGACAATGTTCTTGCCGATGAGATTTGCGGTGTGTTCGTTGACGGTACTTTCGTAGGCTCTCTTGAAAGTGAAGAGGAGGCTCAGGAGGTTCTTGATGAACTTCTGGCGGCTGAGAAAAAGAACTCAAAGGACTTAGGCAAGGTTGACAGCGTTGAATTTAACAGCAACGTATCTCTTGAAGTAGGTCTTTATGCGAGAAGCTCAATTGTTGACAAGGCTACCATTAAGGAAAGACTTGAAAACAACGTTGAGATTAGTTACAGAATTATCGTTTTGCAGGAGCAAAATGTTAAGATAAAATACAGAACAGAATATGTAATAGATTCCACCAAATCGGATAATTATGAGAAAGTAACAACGGAAGGTAAAATCGGCGAGGGTATTGCGACCAACCGAGTGGTTTATGTTGACGGAAATCAGATTTCCTCGGAGCATATAAAGGTTACGGCTACAAAGAAGCCCGTAAACGAGGTTATCACAATATCTCCCGACAACGAGCATGCAGCTGAAGCGAAGTCCGCAAGCACAGATACGGACACAAGCAAAGACAAGAGTACCGATAAAGACACAGACACCGATACAAGCACGGACAAGGATAACGGTACAAAAGCATCTACAGACACGGATAAAGATACCGATACGGAAACTACTTCCGACACCGACACAACATCGTCGGACACGGATTCGGATATAGATACAGACAGCACCGCAAACACAGCCGAAACAAAGCAGTCTTCGGGATTTATTTGGCCTGCACCGAACTGCGGTTCAATTACGAACGATTTCGGTTATCAGGGAGAGAAGCTTCATAAGGGAATAGACATTTCCGGCTCGGGAGCAGAGGGACAGCCTGTAGTTGCAGCGGCAAGCGGTTATGTTACAACGGCAGTTTTTGATTATGGCAGTGAAAATTACGGCTGCTATTTGATTATAGATCACGGCAACGGTTATCGGACATTATATGCACAGTGCAGTGACATATATGTTACACCGGGGACGTATGTAGAACAGGGTCAAACTGTTGCGGCAATAGGCTCGACAGGTGACGCTACAGGACCTCACTTACATTTTGAGATTATCTCAAACGGTGAGTACGTTAATCCAACAAACTACTTATATTAAGATAAATAACCCCAAAACAAAACAGGAAGAGGACGCTTTGGTTAATCAAAGCGTCCTTTTCCTATTATTGACCGCTCAATCATACTCTCCGACAATAAACTTAAAATCATCACTCTTGTTAATCTTCGGCACGGCTTTTTCCTTAATCCTTGATATCATTAAATCGACTGCAAGGTTAAAGAGGTCATAATTTTCCTCGATATCCTCACAGCGAAGCATTATCCCTAATCTGTCATTGTCACCGTAAATGTTCTCGCTCGGATAGCCGCCGGCAAAATCGGCTATATCCTTGTATTGAGGATATTTCTTTTCGATTGTACTTTTCTGTTCGGGAGTACCGATTTTTGCGTGAAAATCAAAATATTCTCCGTCACGGAAATATTCTATGAAAAGCCTTGCGGCGGTGTCCGTAAACTTCAATATTTTCTCAATGATAACATCGGCATTTGATTCGGCAAATTCAAGCACTTGCTGTCTAGTATCGGTAGTGTTGTCATAGTGAATAAACAAAAGCCTGCTGTCATTTTCGGTATTCACTAAGAGTGTTTTAAGCTCGCCGTTTTCATTATATACGGCTTTTAGGTTTTGTTCAAAATCGTTCTGTTTAATGCCGTACAAAGTGATATTTATGCCGTTGTCGGGGTGTTCGTATTCTATGATATCACCGTAGTCTTGATATTCAATAGTTAAAGCGTTATCGTCACTATAGGTTAAATCGCTGAGGTTATAAGTACCCAATTGGTGTTTAAGCGGAATGCTGTATGTTTTATCCATTTTAAATATCCTTTATTGAATTACGATATAGCTCCCGATAAAAACATCATTATCGGAATTGTTACAATTGACATAAACGTTCCCAACAAAACCAGATTCGCCGCCATTTCCTGACCATACCCGAGCATTTCCGCAAAGTTCAAAACAACGCTTGCCACAGGACAGCAGCAAATAATATAAAACGTAAGCTTCATATCGGAACTTATCGGCAGAAAGAAAACCACCAGAAGCCCCAGAAGCGGCATAATGATTTGTTTCAACAGAAGTACAAGATAATTAAGTTTGCGTGTCACAACAGGTTTCAGCGACACTGAGGCAAGCCGCATTCCCATAATAAGCATACAAAGCGGAGTTGTCATTCGTCCGAGGAGAAAGACCGCCTCACCGATTAAAGTATCTCCTATATATGTACCCGTGAAAAACAGCGGCAGAGCCACACAGAGAGCAATCACAGCAGGATTCAGAAGAAAGTTTTTGACTTTTATGTACTTCCTGTCGTTTGCGATAATAGCCGAAGCCACCGTCCATCCGATTAGATTCATAGAAATGCTGTACACCGCCGAGAACACAACCGCCTGCGGATAGTCGGGCTGGAGATGTTCAAGCAAAGGCACACCCATAAAAGCACAGTTGCCGAACGCTCCGGCTATTGTAATAATTCTGTACTTTACATCTTTGTATTTCTTTCTGAAAATCAGATAATACAAACCTATAAGCATAGACTGCATAAACAAACCCAGTACGAAGAAAATCAGCATATCACGAAAAAGCTCGGGGGTATACGTCACTTTCTGAAACGAATACACCACCAAACACGATTGACACACATACATTAAAACAGTAGCAAATGCAGAAATGCTTGCTGGGACAATTTTCCTGCATTTAACCAAAGCATACCCCGGCAAGCTGTAGAGAAGCATAATTGCCACGGTTGAAACAGTTACCATAAATTCCATTTTTTAACACGTACTCCTACTCTTTAAATTATATAATACTATTATAATGTCTGTTTCAACAAATTTCAAGTACCAAAACAACACGCAAAAAAGAGCAGCTTTAAAGCTGCTCCGTTTAATATCCGCAAATTCTATTAAATTTCAAATCCCTCTACAAAAGCAAACCAACATTCGATTATCTCTAACCACAATTAGGAACTGTCAGAAAACAACTTGAACATTTATACTTGTCTAATTTGCCCTGGGTGTTGTGTCTAACACAGAACAAATTATCCTGCGTCTAAATTGTTCAACTTATTTCTAAACAGTTCCTTACACGTTACAAATTCATAAATCCTTAGGCAATGACATATAAATGTACAAGTATCAAATATTACCCGATAACATAATCGCCGCCGTTACCGCCGAACCGCCCAAAGCTGCCGAACAAAGACCGACTATTCGCATAAGCAAACCTTTTCTGTTCCTCATTGAGCACGGCGGCTTAATATTCCTCAAATAGCCCTCTGCTTCACTCTCCAGCCTGCTTGCTCCGACATTAAGGTACTCCGGCTTCACAACAAGCCACGCTCTTTCAAAATAATTATTCTGTGTTTCGGTAACTTCAATAATTTGTCTGCTTATACCTCTTATCATTTTGCTGCTCCTTTGCAATCACTTTATTTGTTAAACATATTATTACCCCAACAAGCTTAACATATACATTTTTTAACAACCAAAATCGAATTGTCTATGACAAAAAGTATTAATTCCACAATATGTGGAATTAATGTGGAAAACCTCGAGATTAATCAACATTATTACTCTTTGTAAAGTGGAAAACTCTGTGAAGAATGTGGAAAACTATGTTGAAAGAGTTAATAACTTTTAAAAGCCCTCTGATTATACTTGATTCCCCTAAAAACTGCACTTGTTGATAAACTTTGATAATATCTAACATGTTGAAAACTCTGTTGAATGTTAGGAAAAGATTATAACTAACTGTAATATAAGCTATGTCAATAGAATTTTAAAAATTTTATTAGATTGGTGCTTTGTTACAAAATTGTAATTTTATCATTTTTTAAAGTTACAAATCCTACAAAAATATGAAAATCACAATTGTTTTATTCAATAATCGACATGAACTCCACACATAGTTTGTAATGCGTAATTATTTTTGTGATTGAAAGTTATTTTTTAACGTAATATAATAAAGAAAGCCGACGCAGTATTTTTAATCTGTGTTGGTCTTTTGTTGTTTGTTATTCACTTTTTCAACATACGGTTGATAATTCCAAAAATCATAGGGAACTGTTGGGAAATAAGTTGAACAATTTAGACGCAGGATAATTTGTTCTGTGTTAGAGCCTGTTTAAAATCTGAGATATGGGGATTTTAAACAGGCTCTGAAAGGGAAGATTTCCTTTATGACAGAGGGGGTAATATAAAAATATCTTGTTGATTATAACGAAGTATTTGAAATTTACTCAATTATACTTTATCAAAAATTATTGGTCGGATAGATGAAGTTATTTCTTAAAAAGACTGTCTTCACGTGTTTTCAGTAGGCATTGCCCGCAAATCCCACAAAATAATTTAAAATTCCCCCCTTCAATTTTTCCTCGATTTTCCAAACAAAATTCAATCTGCACTTGAAATAAATTCGTATTTATGGTAACATTAAATTGTATTAGAATAATTACAGTCTATATAAAGTGAAAAGAAAAGGAGTTCCTGCTTATGTGCGGTATATGCGGATTTACCGGGAAACTTGATAAACAAAAAGAAGTTATCGGGAGAATGGCTGAAGTTATCACTCACCGTGGTCCCGACAGCGATGGATATTATACGGACCACAACATTGCTATGGGCTTTCGCCGATTGAGTATCATCGACCTTGACGGTGGTTCTCAGCCTATTTACAATCACGATAAAAGTATGGTTCTCACCTTTAACGGCGAGATTTATAATTACAAAATTCTCCGCAAGGAGCTTATCGATTTGGGTTATGAATTCTACACCGAAACCGACAGTGAGGTTATCCTCCACGGCTTTGAGGAGTGGGGAGAAAAAGTTCTCGACAGATTAAGAGGTATGTTCGGTTTTGCCATTTACAACAAAAAAGACGACTCTCTTTTCATTGCGAGAGATTTCTTCGGCATTAAGCCTGTGCATTACGCTCAGGTAGGTGAGCATTTCGTTTACGGTTCGGAGATTAAGAGTATTCTTGAATTTCCTAAGTACAAAAAGAAATTCAACAGAAAAACTCTCGATAATTACCTTTCGTTCCAGTATGCTCTTCCTCCCGAAACATTCTTTGAGGGCATTTATTGTCTTCTTCCGGGACATTATCTCTGGTACAAGAACGGCAAAGTGACAACAACAAGATACTGGGAAGCAACCTTTGACCCTAACGAGGAGCTTACCGAGGACGAAGCAGTTGATAATATTGAAAAGGTATTTGAGGAATCCGTTGATGCTCATAAAATTTCCGATGTTGAGGTTGGCTGTTTCCTTTCAAGTGGTGTTGACAGCAGCTACGTTTCAACATATTTTGCAGATCAGAAGACCTTTACGGTTGGTTTCGATTTTGGCGAGAAGTACAACGAAATCAGCTGGGCTCAAGGTCTTTCCAAGGAAATCGGTGTTGACCACAAGTACAAGATAATTTCCAGCGAAGAGTTCTGGGGAAATATCCGTAAGGTTCAGTATCATATGGATCAGCCGCTTGCTGACCCGTCTTGTATTGCTCTCTACTTTGTTTCAAAGCTTGCCAGCGAGTATGTTAAGGTTGTACTTTCGGGCGAGGGTGCAGACGAGCTTTTCGGCGGCTACACCATTTACAACGAGATTAATTCTCTTCGTGGCTATCAGAAACTTCCGCTGGGATTGAGAAAATTCCTTGCGGCGATTGTCCGTCCGCTTCCTAAGTTCAAGGGTCGCAACTTTATTCTCCGTGGTGCTTTGAGCGTTGAGGAAAGATTCATCGGTAATGCCTTTATGTTCAACAAGAAAGAGAAACAGAAGATTCTCAAAGACGGCTCGATTGCTCACGAGCCTCAGGAATTTACAAAGCCGATTTACGACCGTGTTAAGGATTATGATGATATCACAAAAATGCAATATCTTGATATTAATACATGGTTGATTGGCGATATTCTTTTGAAAGCCGACAGAATGTCAATGGCGAACAGTCTGGAACTTCGTGTGCCGTTCCTTGACAAGGAAGTTTTCAAGGTTGCAAGAACTATTCCTTACAAGCTTCGTGTAAATAAAGAGAACACAAAGTATGTTATGCGTAAGGCTGCACTTCGTCATATGCCTAAGAAGTCCGCAGAGAAGAAGAAGCTCGGTTTCCCTGTGCCTACAAGAGTATGGCTTAAGGACGAGAAGTATTACAATATTGTGAAAGATACTTTCAACTCCGAAACAGCTAAACAATTCTTCAACAGTGAAGAGCTTATCAAGTTCCTCGATGACCATTATAAAGGGAAAGAGGATAATAGCCGTAAGGTTTGGACAGTTTATATTTTCCTTGTATGGTATGATATTTATTTCGGAAGTGATAAGGTTACCGCCCCCGAAGGATTTGAGGTTAATGCGTAATTCGTAATTATTGAATTTTTGGTGGTCGGAAATTGGCTTTTCTGTTAATAACCGATTTCTAAATACAAATAATTTTACGGGTATAATTTAAAATTCCTTTCTGTCTGTGTTTTACGGCAGAGGGGAATTTTTGTATTTGCACATTATAATAAGGAACTGTCAGAAAATAACTTGAACATTTATACTTGTCTAATTTGCCCTGTGTGTCGTTACAACACCTTGAAATACGTCAGTATTCCTGCGGTGCCTAACACAGAACAAATTATCCTGCGTATAAATTGTTCAACTTATTTCCCAACAGTTCCTAACGTTTGGATTTTACAGACCTAATTTGAATTTTTCACAAAATACTTTCTTGATTTTTATAAAAAACATAAATTAGCTATGAAAAAAATACACAAAGAAATTAACTAAGTTATATTAATCCATACAAACTTTAAAAATAGCATAAAGTTATTGTTGACTAATAGAAAAATTTGGTTTATGATATACATAAAGGATTGATATATATTTTTTATGATACAAGAAATATATTTATTGATATTTAACAACAAAGCAAGTTATACTTGTGAGATTACGAAAACGTTTTTATATTTTATTGGGGGAATTATCTTATGAAAAAGGCGTTGTTTTCTATTGTATCAATTTTAGTTGTACTGTCTGTTTTTCTGCCGTGTTCGATTGTATCGGCAGCAGCGGACGAAGTTTTGCTTGGAGATGTTGACAGTGACGGAGCATTGACGGCTGTAGATTCTCTTATCATCTTGAGATACTCCGTTAAATTGGAGAAGCTTTCTGAAAATCAAATTAAATTGGCAGATACCAACAATGACGATAATGTTGATGCTTCCGATGCACTTATTGTGCTAAGAGTTTCCGTCGGACTTCTCTCCGGCGATTTACAGAGCAACGGGGCAGCTGTGGATTATTCCGCTATACTTTTGAATTATATAAATGACGAGCGTATTAAGGTTAACGCAGAACCTCTTACACTTGACGAAACTTTGTGTGAAATATCAAATAAACGTGCAGAAGAAATCAGCCGCAAAAACAGCTTTTCTCATACCCGACCCGACGGCAGCAGATGGCAGACTATGCTTGATGAATATAATGTCGGTTGGCATTACAACGGTGAGAACATAGGTGCAGCCCCGACAGCGGAATATGTCTTCGAGCTTTGGATGAATTCCGACGGTCACAGAAGGAATATATTAAATAAAAATTTCAGTAAATTGGGTGTTGGATATTATTTCAATGATAACAGTGAATACGGACATTATTGGGTATTGAATTTTACCGATTAACACTTTTTTCTTTCAATAATATAAAAACAATTTATATTTAGAATTTCTTACCACTACGCATTAATTACTTAAAA
Source organism: uncultured Ruminococcus sp. (assembly GCA_902763835.1). Lineage (GTDB taxonomy): Bacteria > Bacillota > Clostridia > Oscillospirales > Acutalibacteraceae > RUG592. Next base: position 11,095 of record CACWTQ010000068.1, read on the forward strand.
AAATACTATCTATCAAATAGAATTAGTATAAATATATTTTGACCATAACACGTTTTTCATAATAAAGTCACTTCGTAAACCGTTGGAATTATATCCAACGGTTTACGAACTTTTAATTTTAAAAATACAATTATAGAAATATTATATACTTTTAAATTATATTTAATATTAATTGGACGTTGATTCGCTGTTTACGGGGATATCTTTTTGACAGTAAATCTGTTATAATGGAAACAGAAAAAGGAGGTGTTCCGATATGGATACCGTAAAAATAGGCGAGTTTTTGAAAAGACTGAGAAAGGAACAGGGTTTAACTCAAGTTAAGCTCGGAGAGAAAATCGGAGTTACAAATAAGACCGTTTCACGCTGGGAGAACGGAGAGTATCTTCCAAGTGTGGATATGCTGAAAATTCTGAGTGAAGAATACGGAGTTACAATCAATGAAATTCTGAACGGGGAGAGGCTTAAAGATGAAGCCGAATTTAAAAAGACTGCGGAGGAAAATTTGACGGAAGCACTTGAAAACAGCGTGTTCACACTTGAAGAAAAGGTAAGGTTCTGGAAAAAACGTTGGTACAGAAATAATTTGTTCGTACTGATTGTTTCGGGAATAATTTTCGTTTTGCTCTTGACTTATTCGCAAATACAAAGTAATATTAAAGTATATGTTTTTTCGGTTGCGTACGGATATGCAATGATGATTATTTTCCATAACCGAAAAATGGCATACGTTGAAAAGAACGCTTACCGCACAAGCTAATGAATCCCAAATATAAACCGCACAATTGCAAGAAATATCAAGAAATAATTTTTTATTTATGGTATAATAAAGCACTAAGAAAAAAGGAGTGTCCAAATTTGTCGCTTAGTACAGTTGAAAAAATGGTAAAGTGGGTTGAGGATAATCTTAGTGATAACCCCACACTCGGAAAAATGGCAAGCTATGTAGGCTACTCCGAATACTACTGCTCTTCAAAATTCCACGAGGTTACGGGTGTTACTTTCAAGGAATACGTTTTAAAAAGAAAGCTGTCGCTTGCGGCTAAAAATCTTCTTGAAACGAACGACAAAATTATAGATGTTGCTTTGAACTTCGGTTTTTCGTCAAATGAAGCATTCTCACGTGCGTTCTGTAAGGAGTACGGCTGTTCGCCGAAAAAGTTTAGAGTGAATCGTCCCGAAGTGGATTATTATGAGCGGTGCGTTAATTTTTAAAATAATTTTTATCTTGATATGAGGTGTAAAAAAATGGAGAAAATCGGCAGAAACGACCCCTGTTGGTGCGGAAGCGGTAAGAAATATAAAAAGTGTCACTGTGAATTTGACGATATTATAAGAGAACACGAGCTTAAGGGCGAAATAGTTCCCCCGAGAAGTATTATTAAGAATAAAGAACAGATTTCAGGCATTCGTGAGAGTGCAAGAATTAATTCTCTTGTGCTTGATTACGTTGCGGAGAGAATTAAAGAGGGTGTCACAACAGAGGATATCGACCGCTGGGTTTACGAGAGAACAAAAGAGCTTGACTCTATTCCCGCTCCGCTCAATTATGAGGGCTATCCGAAGAGCGTATGCACGTCTATAAATGAGGTTGTGTGCCACGGTATTCCGTCAAAGGATATTGTACTCAAAGACGGAGATATTGTTAATGTAGATGTATCGACAATACATAATAATTATTTTGGTGATGCGTCAAGAATGTTCTGTATAGGCAATGTCAGCGAAGAGAAGAAGAAGCTTGTTGACATTACACGTCAGTCGGTTTATCTGGGATTGGAGCAGGTAAAGCCTTGGGGACATCTGGGCGATATAGGTCAGGTTATCAACGATTTGGCTAAAGCAAACGGCTACAGCGTTGTAAGGGAAATCGGCGGTCACGGAATAGGACTTGAATTTCACGAAGACCCTTGGGTAAGCTACGTTACAAAAAAGGGAACTGATATGCTGTTAGCTCCGGGAATGATTTTCACAATTGAGCCTATGATAAATATGGGTACTCACAAAATCAAGACAGACGAAGAGGACGGCTGGACTGTCAGAACGGCAGACGGCAAACCCTCGGCACAATGGGAGATACAGGTTCTTGTCACCGAAACAGGCTGCGAAGTACTTTCTAAATAGTCTTTTAACACTTGAAGATAGTTATTAATTGACATAAGGAACTGTCAGAAAATAACTTGAACATTTATACTTGTCGAATTTGCCCTGTATGTCGTTACAACACCTTGAAATACGTCAGTATTCCTGCGGTGTTGTGCCTAACACAAAACAAATTATCCTGCGTCTAAATTGTTCAACTTATTTCCAAACAGTTCCTAACTGCGTCAAAAGAACAAGACACAAGACAGTATGCCTGCGTCCTTTTTCCTTGTTATCAGAAAAATTATGCTCAAAAACCCGCATATCTCAGATTTTAAACAGGCTCTAAGAAATTCCACCGAGTTTTTTCGGTGGAATTTTTTAATTTACCAATCAATCATCACACACTGATTGATTAATTTTTAATTTCAATATTTTAAATATATAAAATATTATAATAGTAATTGATATCCACTGTGATGTTGACAACCCGAAGAAAATTCCTCTGAGTTCGTCACCTCTCAAAAATTCATTGAAAAATCTAAATACAGCATAACATATAAGGTACAACGGAAGTGTATTTATTTCAAACTTTTTATGAGTAATAAGCACTATCACACCAAACATAACAAATTCAAATACCGATTCAAATATTGGAACAGGTATTCTTGCAAACTCTGCACCCAAGATTGTTATATGTGGATTAAGTTCTTTTCCATAACAACACCCAGCAAGCAGGCAGCCTATTCTTCCGAATGCATGAAAAAGCGGAAATGCAGGAACTGCAAATCTGAAAACCCGTTCTTTTAAAGAATTGTCTTTCCTTGTGTAAAAGTACAAACCAAAAATAACACCAAACAAACCGCCATAAAATACAAATCCGCTTTGAAGAATTGTCAGAATAAGATTTTTTATTGAGAAATCGGAAAACAAATTCGGAAGCTTAGTAATAATAAACAGCGTTTTACTGCCTATTAAGCACGACACCATTGCAACAAGAAATAATTTTATGAAATATGTAAACTCAATTTTATATTTCTCAAGCCGAAAATATAAAAATACTAATGAAAAAAATCCACCGATAAAGGCCATAACTGTATAAGATGGCAATATAATATGAATATATGGATACATAATATCACCTGCTACTCAAATATCCAGATAATCTTCAAGAGCCGACAAAACATCAATCATGATATCACCTGTACCTCCGCAATAAAAACATCCGTCTGCACAGCCAACCATACGTTCATTTTGAGATTCCGAGTTATCTCCATAGAATATTCCGAAACCTTTATCAAAATTACCTGTTTCTTCTGAAAAATCATCATCAAATGAAACACATCCATTATAGCAGGATCTGTTCGAGTGGCAGCCGCCGCAATCCGTCGATTTATATTGTTGATCGCAGGCAACTAAATTGAATCCATCATCATTGGCACTAATAAACTTGCATGATGTTGTACCACAAATACAGCCTTCACACAAAATGCTGTCACCGCAGCTTCCACAGCCTGGAATAGAAATGCCAACAGCAGAACCATTATTAAAATCCTCTGAACCCCATTTTACGCAAGCATCCTCATCACATCCAGATATGCAAAGTATTCCAAAAAAAGCAACACACATTATCAAAAGAAAAAATATCTGCTCTTTTTTGGATTTTTTATTCAGATTCATTCTAAAATTCTCCTTTTTATCAAAAAAATACTAATAATATTATAAATTAAAACAATATTTTTTTCAATAGTTTTAGAAAATATCCAAATAAATTTTCTTATTCAAAATACGCTCTGTCATTTTCAAAAACTGTAAATCAGTTTTTTTACATCAACCAGCGACTTCACCCGTGCGTACACAATATCTGATACTTCATCATCAACATTATCCCCGTCGGGAATCAATATCGGCACACACCCTGCCGAATATGCCGACCTCACTCCATTTAGAGAATCCTCCAACGCAACGCACTCTTCAGGTTTCAAACCCAGCTTCCCGCAAGCATAAAGATACACATCGGGGTACGGTTTTCCATGTTCCAAATCACACGCACAGATAATATTGTCAAAGCAATCCCGAACACCAGCAAGCGTTAAATGCTCGTCGGCTCTCTTGTAATTTGTGGCAGTCGCAACGGCTATTTTATATCTGTGTTCTTTAAGATACTCCACAAGTTCACGAACACCCTCCTTTGCCGCAATTCCGTTTTTCTCAACATAGTCCGCCATAAGCCTAATACGAATTTCCTTTACTTTTTCATAGCTGTAGTCTTTTCCGAAAAAGTCGGTTAAAAGCTCTTTTGCAAGCGTTTTGTCAAGACTGCGGAGTTTCAAAGCTATCTCCTGCGACATATCATAACCGAATTCTTTGGACGCTTCTTTCCAAAATCTCTGATACAGCTTTTCTGTATCTAGAATAAGTCCGTCCATATCAAATATTACACCTTTTATCATAATTGTAAATCCTCCGTTTAGGAACTGTTGGGAAATAAGTTGAACAATTTAGACGCAGGATAATTTGTTCTGTGTTAGGCACAACACCTCAGGAATACTGACGTATTTCAAGGTGTCAAAGAGCAGCATTTCAGCCGCTCTTGTTTAGGGGAATCATATTTTAGAAAGAGGTTATTTTCTAATTTAATCCTATTACGGCTTTTAGCAATCATGAGCCGTAAGTTTTTTAGTATCTACAGCGTTAGCAATCATTCGCTGTGATTATATAATACAACATTCTTGAAACTTTTTCAAGAGGATTTGTCTGTTTGGTACTTAACAATGTCTATTTGGTTTTTTTATATAAATTGATATCATTCTTAACAGTTATTACAAATTTGATAAAGATTTTAGTTAAATATACACAACAAAAATGAACTTTTCACTTCACAAAAAATGAATAATTTTTAAAATATCAGTAATTAAAAAATATACTAATTCAAGCATTAATAAATATACGCATTTTGCTTTTTGTAATCTTGGTTACAAATTCGCAAAACAAAAAGCGACCTTTCCGACCGCTCTTTGTTTAAGGGAATCGTATTTTAGAAGAGGTAAATATTCTAATTAATCCTGTTGCGGTATTAGCAATCATTAACCGCAAGCCCGGGGCAGTACCCGGTTTTTAGTACGCACACAATTTTTCATTCTAATAATTAATTTCCCGGTGTGTAGCCTGCATTTCTATAAGCAAGGCTAATTTTATTTCTACAGTGTTAGCAATCATTCACTGTATTTATATTATATATCATCGAAAAAACTTTTGCAAGAGGTTTTGTCTGTTTGGTACTTAACAATGTCTATTCGGTTCAAATAGACTTATAATCCACACATTTGCCATTATTTATTAATGATTTTTGGTACTAAATGCTTATATACGGTGAATTTCAGGTTGACAATCCCCACTTTTCATTTATTTTGGGACAAACCAACAAAAGCGGCTTATTTCAAGCCGCTTTCAGTGTGGCGGACAACGTCCGCCGGAAACAGTATATTCGTAAATTATTTATATGTTTTTTTCGGAAGTCTTACAATAAAGTGAATAATATCCTCGTCCATTTCAACGTATGCAACACCCTTATAAGATTCGGCAATCCTCTGAACCGTACTCAATCCCAATCCTTCGTGATTTTTCTTTCCCGAATAGCTGTACTCAAACATATGTGAAATTTCACTTATATCGCCGTCAAATTTATTTGAAATGTCAATAACACTGCTGCCGTTGCTTTCGTAGATTTTAACAACAATACCGTATTCTCTGTCCTTTGCACGGCTCACCTCGTCAATGGCGTTTTGAAGAAGATTTCCGATAATACGGTTAATCTCGTATGCTTCAGGGGCAAGTCCTTTTAAATTATTGGTGATATCAAACTTCATAGGTATACCGTTATTTTCGGCATCAGAGCGATAGGCATAGAGCATAGCACTGATTGATGTGTCGTAAATAGGAAGAACCTCATTTACGTACTCCGTTTCTGAAACCATTTTTTGTACGTATTCACGGCACTCGTCATATTTGCCTGCTTCAAGAAGACCGTTTACCGCATGAAGATGAAGATTAAAGTCATGACGTTGGGCACGAATCATCTTAATAAAAGACTTAAGCTCTTTCTGATGCTGTTTTTCCTGCTCGGAAACATCGGAGAGAATAGAGTATTCGACAAGTATTTTCAGCATTGCAAAGCTGATGAGAATAAATATAAACGAAAAGAAAAACTCAAACCCGATATAAAATACAGCTTTTTCGTTTTCACTGAACACACCGATTGACGCATAAATACCGAACACAATAAATACGGTCAAAAATATAAGCACCGAAAATATAATAGTACGATTAGACTTTGTACGTGAGTCTTCGTGATAAAAGAAATCACGAACCCATGTGTTGCTGAAAAAAGAAATTTTCTGAATCCACAAAATAAAGAATATCGCACCGATTATTCCCAGATAAATCAGCATATAAATAAGCTTCTCCTTGCTTCCGCCGTCAACCTTTAAACCGATAAATGTCAGATATATATAATAATTTATAACAACCGACATACTCATCGCAAACGAAAGTATTTTCTCAAACGCTCGCCATTTATCGACAAGAATTCTCGAAAGCGTCCAAACAACAAGCAGACCCAGAAGACTTATATCGGTACGTCTTCCTTCCGTGAAGCTCCACACGGTACTGCTCAGGAACACGAATCCGAAAATGGTAATAAATTCGTTTAACGTAAATTTAGTATTAAGCCACAGCACAAGGCACATTATAACTCCGACCGTCATTCCAAAGGTCAATGAAATTGCAAAATCAAGCAAATTACCACCTCTCCTTTATATGAAGATAGTTATTAAGATTTAATTTTACACTAACAAAATTTTATCACATTTGCAAGTTCAAATCAATGTTTAAAAGTATGCTTGAAAAAAATTTACATTTAAGAAAAGTTTATCTTTTTTATAATTCTTTTAAAGCATTAAAATTTGTAAGAAATGTGTTATCCTAGAATTAAGTATAAAATTAAGGAGGCTAAAGAAATATGCCTATAGAACCAATCCGAACCATAGTAGTTGATGACGAGCATATGTCCGCAGAAGCAACTATGGCAATATTAAAAAATTTTCCTGTAATAAATGTTATAGAATATATCGATAACAGCCCGGAGCTTATGTCACGTCTTCCAGAGCTTAATGTCGAACTGCTTATTCTCGATATAGAAATGCCGTACAATAACGGTATGAATGTTGCGTCTTTTGTAAAGAAAAAATTTCCGAAAATTGAGATTATATTTTGCACCGGTCACGCATATTTCGCCGCCGACTGCTACGATTTTGAGCCTGTGGACTTTATCACAAAGCCTATCAACACGGCAAGAATTCAACGTGCAATCGAACGTGCCGAAAAAAAACTCCGCAACACCATAGGCGAATTTAACATTGACAAGAAAAACGAAGCTCCCAAAAGCAAAAAAATCGGAATAAACGTTGAGGGCGGTTATCAGATACTTGATGTTGACAATATTTTATTTATTGAAAAGAGAGCAAGGAAAATTTACATCAATACTAAAGGAAAAAACTCTCTTGTATCAAAATACAATTTAACGCAGCTTGAAGAAATCCTCGCACCGCATGATTTTTTCCGCTGTCATCAGTCGTTTATTGTTCCCATAAAAAAAATAAAATACGTAAAAAGCAATCAGTTCGGAAAGACCTACTCGATTATTTTAAAGGAAAGCTACGATGAAATTCCTCTCAGCAGAAGTAAGCATGCTGAAATAAAAGAAAAACTGGAACAGTTCGGAATAAAATTTGTATAATTTTTTGCTGATTTTTTGAGTACTAATCGTAAAGTGTGCAGAAAATGGAAACAAATTAAATAAATTACGAAAACCTCTTGATTTTTCGTTTAATTAATGATATCATATTAAGTGAATGAGATGTTTTAAAGGAGGTGCTTACAATGCCAAACATTAAATCAGCCAAGAAGCGTGTTAAGGTTAGTGCTGCCAAGACAGCTAGAAACAAGGCTGCTAAGTCCGCATTGAAGACAACAATTAAGAAAGCCAATGCAGCTATCGACACTAATGCTGCCGACAAGGAAGAGGCAGTAAAAGTTGCTATCAAGAAGATTGACCAGGCTGCTGCTAAGGGCTTGCTTCACAAGAACAAGGCTGCAAGAAACAAGTCTACTCTTGTTAAGAAGCTTAACGCCGCTAACTGATTTTTCGGCTGCGAAACAGTTCTATGAAAGATTACCGCTCTTACAAGAGCGGTTTTTTTCTTTTCCTGCGGACAACGTACAATTATACTTATATTACAAAATTTATTCTTTATTCTTTATTCTTTCTTCTCTATTTCTGTTTATAATAATTTAATAAATAATTTGTTGTAAACAATAGAAATTTAAATTTAAATGTGATATAATGTAATAAAATACAAGTACGGCTTTGTGATCTTAACACAAACCGTATACAAGAAAAGAAAAAGGAGAATGTTTAATGATGAAAGGATATAAGAAAAAACTGATTCTTACGTTTATCATTATGTCTTACATAATTTCGGCTGCCGGCTGTGACTTCATTGTCAAGGAAAAGCCGGTCAACATCAACAATGATTACGCAACCGTGCAAACCCCCGACAGTGCCCCGGAGAGTGAGGAAAAGGCGGATACATCTTCTTCGGTTGAATCGGAGAACTCTACCGACACGGCAGACGAGAACGAGAGCAGCACCGAGAAAGATACCTCCTCAAAGAGTGAGGACAAATCAAGCAGCAATTCATCTTCAAAAGCTGCTTCATCAGACAGTGCCTCTTCAAAAGCAGCGTCTTCAAGCACAACTTCCTCCAAGACCAATCAGGGTTCTGCATACAACACTTCTTCAAAAACCACTTCTTCAAGTGCCGAAACAAAAGTAACCAAGATTTCACTTGATATTTACGATGTTGAGCTTGATGTGGGCAAAACCAAAATGCCAATCGTCACTATGACACCGTATAACGCAACAAATAAAGGAGAAATTTGGAAAAGCTCCAACGAGAAAATCGCAACGGTTGACGATAAGGGTGTTATCACGGCTGTTTCGGAGGGTAAGTGTGTAGTAACCGTTACGGCGGCAGGCAACTCTTCGGTAAATGCTAAGGTTAATGTAACAGTTAAAGGTGCGAATAAGGTTGAAAGCATTGATTTAAGCTTTACAGAAACCTCTATCACAGTAGGTCAAACTGTTATGCCGAGAGTTACAATGCTTCCGCTTGATGCAGATACTCTTGAGGAAGAGTGGAAGAGTGACAACGAGAGTGTTGCCACCGTTGATAATTACGGTAATATTACAGGTGTTGCAACAGGTACATGCAAAGTAACGGTTACCTCCGTAAGCAATCCGAAAGTAAGCAAGGAAGTAAAAGTTACCGTTAAAGAAATAAACACCAGCGGTCACGAAGTTACTCAAGGTGATTCGGGAGAAACATATTTTGACGGTACGCTTATTGTAAACAAGACTTACGGTATGGATTCAAGCTACAATCCGGGCGGACTTACCTCTGAATGTGCATCTGCATTTGAGAATTTAAGACGTGCAGCAGCATTGGACGGCATTACAATTTACATTGATTCGGGATTCCGTTCCTACGAGGATCAGGAAAGACTTTACGAGCAATATGTAAATTCAAGGGGCAAGGAAGCAGCCGATACGTTCTCCGCACGTGCAGGTCACTCCGAACACCAGACCGGTCTTACAATCGACTGCAACAATGCAAGCGACAGCTTTGCCGGTACACCCGAAGCCGAATGGCTTGCCGAACACGCTTCTGAGTACGGCTTTATTATCAGATATCCAAAGGGTAAAGAGGATATCACAGGATATAAGTACGAACCGTGGCATATCAGATATGTGGGCAAGGAACTTGCACAAGAACTAGACAGCAGCGGACTTACACTTGAAGAATATTTCGGAATTACCTCTGAATACGCTGATTAATTTTTAAGGAACTGTTGGGAAATAAGTTGAACAATTTAGACGCAGGATAATTTGTTCTGTGTTAGGCACAACACCGCAGGAATACTGACGTATTTCAAGGGACAAGTATAAATGTTCAAGTTATTTTCTGACAGTTCCTAATGCTCTACTGTCGCACTCCGACAATACTGAGCGTGGATTGAAATATATAACCCCCAAAAAGGCGAACCAACAAAAATGGTTCGCCTTTTTACTACTTTTCCTCATTTTTTTGTTTTCCATTACTCATATACAACAGGTAGTACACAACACCTATAATCAGAAATATCGCCGTTACTCCACGGAACATCCAACCTAAAGTGCCGTGAAACATATCGTTTTCCGTAAAGGCACTGACACCCCACCATATACTATTAAACACAAAATATACGGAAAATACAATATAAATTTTTTGTTCCTTAATTCCCATTGAAAATAAAATCACAGCTATTAAAAGCCACATTATCGAATATACAATAGTCATAATAAAATTCCCTCACAGTTCCGCTGTAAAAATAATCCTCTCGTCCTCCGTATAATGCACCGAAAGTTTTCCCTTGTGATTCTGCACGATTGCCTGTGCCATAGAAAGTCCTATTCCGTAACCGCCTGTACTCGAATTTCTTGAAGAATCACTCCGATAAAACCTGTCGAAAAATTTTTTTACACTTTGCCTGTCAAGATCCTTGCAGGTGTTCTCCACTGTAAGTACTACCTTTTTTGATTTCCCGAAAAGTTTTACAATTATCTCTTTTCTGTCGTCGGTGTACTTAATGGCATTGTCAAGCAAAATTCCGACAAGCCGAACGATATCCTCCAAATCGCCCATTACATAGACATTCGGAGTAATATCCGTTTTCAGACTTATTCCTTTACTCTCAGCCGGAACTCTGAACGATTCCACAGAATTATACACAATTTCGGAAAGTATAATTTTCTGCTTCTCTTTTTCGGAAAGAATTTGTTCGTCCATTTTTGAAAGCTCTATAAGACCCTTAACAAGATTATTCATTCTGACAGTCTGCTGTTTTATGTTTGTTAGCCATTTGTTTTCGCCGTCAATCATTTCCATAACTTCCGTATTCGACTGAATAATCGCAATAGGAGTTTTCAGCTCGTGACCTGCGTCTGTGATAAATCTCCGCTGCTTCTCTCTGTTTTCCTCAAACGGCTTTATGATTTTTCTTGAAAGAATTATAAGCAGAAGCATAACAATAACAACACAGAAAATTATCGTAACCAATGTAATGGTCAAAAGAGTATTAACGGTTGACAAATCCGTTTTACAGTCAACTCCTATTATCATCATACCGTTATCCGTTTCAAACCGACCGTAACGGAATGTATCTATGTAACCTCTGTCACGTGGTTCTTCCTTAATCTCACACACCTGATTTATAATCATATCTATATTGGCTATTGCAATATGACTGTAATCCGCATTGAATATAGTTTCCGATTCATCTAAATAAGCTATGTAGTATCTGGTTTGGTAAGGTGTTTCGTCGTGAAAATTTCGCTTGTAGCTTTTGTCGAATTCAAAAATTCCAACGTTATTATCAGTGTCAGTATCGGAAATCAAACTCTGAATATTGAACAGCGGAAAACCCCCGTTTTCGTGAAGTACATCAATAATTTCGTCTGTGCGGTTGGCAAGACGTACACGCAAATTTATATTAACTGCCGTAAATGCGACAATCAAGGTAACAGTCATTGAGATTATGGCAAGCAGAATAAACCTGACTTTAAGCTGCCTAAGCATTTTTAACAGCCTCCAGCACGTAACCCCTGCCCCTGAGAGCGGAAATCTGAATATTGGCATTAAGAGCGGCAAGCTTTTTTCTAAGATAGGAAATATAAACCCACACTACATTTACCTCAGCTTCACTGTCGTAACCCCAGATTCTCGTCATAAAGCTTTCGGTTGAAATAGGTCTGCCGTTGCTTTTCATAAGCATTTCCATCATAAGGTATTCTTTTCGTGAAAGGCGGATTTCACCGCTTGAAGTGCTTATTTCATATGATTGGCGGTTAAGTGTGACGTTTCCGATTTTCATATCATCAGGGATAATCTCACCCGAACGGCGGACTAATGCTCCTACCCTTGCGACAAGCTCGGGCATAGCAAAAGGTTTTGCAAGGTAATCGTCCGCACCTGCATTCAAACCCTCAACTTTATCGGAAACTTCGGATTTTGCAGTAAGCAGGAGAACGGGAGTTCCTATACCGCTTTTTCTGATATTTGAAAGAACCTCTATACCGCTCATTTTAGGCATCATAACATCAAGAATAATTCCGTCGTATTTTTCAGCCATAATAAAATCAAGAGCTTCTTCACCGTCATAAACGGCATCGACAACATAATTTTTATGGCGAAGTATTTCCGTAACTGCGTCGGACATAGCTCGCTCGTCCTCGGCATATAATATTTTCATTTTTCTAAATCTCTCCTTTTTTAACACGTGCGGACAACGTCCTCTTGAAACACAAGAAGGTAGTCCTTGTTAGTCTAACTTCACGAACCCAACCAATAATTAGGAACTGTTTGGAAATAAGTTGAACAATTTATACGCAGGATAATTTGTTATGTACTAGGCACAACAGTTTAATATGGTAGTTTTTGACCGATTTTTGCCTACGATAACAATCATATCAAAAATTTATTTAGTGCAATAACAGCCATACCAAATACTTTCGGTCGGGTTCATAAAGTTATTGCTTAAAAAGACTGTCTTCACGTATTTTCAGCGGGCATTGCCCGCAAAATTTTACTCAGCTTTTGAAGTGATAAATCCACAGCCGCCAATTCATCGGCACAACGTTTAAGTTCCTCGACAATAGGCTTTTCGTCAACTATCATTTTCTTGTATTTCATTCTGTGTTCAATGCTTGCCCAAGTATCCATATTAACAGTGCGAATTTGTATTTCAACAAAAACACCGATATTATCAGACGGTACTCTGCATATAATGTGATAGCTTCGATAACCGTTTCTTTTCGGGTGATTGATATAATCTTTCTCGCCTATAATTTCAATCCCCTCAATGTTTTCGATAAGCGAAACTACAACATCAACGTCATCAAGAAAAGACGTAATCACACGCACTCCGGCGGCATCGTGAACACGCTTAACGGCATTTTCCGCATTGACATCATACCCGTGACGCAAAAGTTTCTCCGACATACTCTCGGGGGATTTTATACGATACCTTATATTTTCAATAGGATTTCTACCAAATTCTTCAAGGCACTTACAGCCTATATTGTGAGTTTGATTTATTATATAATCTATAGCATTTTGAAGTGAAATCAAATATTCACCGTAAAATTCAGCAACATCATCGGAAACAATAAAACAATTCATATAATTCTCCTTTTTCAATACGTGAAGACAGTTATTTTTATTAATTACTTTTCCTACCCGACCGAAAGTTGATTTAGTGCGGTAGTTTTTGACCGACTTTTTTAGTGCAATAACAGTCATACCAAATACTTTCGGTAGGGTCTGTTAAATTATTGCTTAAAAAGACTGTCTTCATATATCTATTGCGGACGTTGTCCGCCTTGACAAAAAATTTCAACCTTAAATTATATGAACGGATTTTATAAAATATTCCTTTTTTATCAATTTAATATAGTTTATTTTTAAACTTACAAATTATATTTCCCGATTATATTCTCTGAGCAGATTCAATGCCCAGACATCATCAATAATGTACACTCTATCCTCGGCATAGCTTGCCTTTCCGCCGTACGTGTCATCAAGCTGGTTATAAATCTCCCTCGACAGCTTCGACACAAAAGCCTGACCGCTCTCTGTATACATCTCAATACGATTTTCTCCGCCCTCGTTTGAAAAGAATGCAGCCGCTATTTTTTCATTACCGATTTGTCTTTGTGCGGTTTGTGCATAGACAAGCTTTGCAATTTCAATTATCTTGTCATCAAACCGACTGTCGAATATCATAATCTTTTCTCTGAGCCTGTGAACATCACGGACTATTCGCTGACGGCACTCCTTGTCAACGTCTTCTCCCGTTTCGTTTATCTCGGCTTTGCTTGTCTTGTAGTAGTCGGTTATATGCTTAACCTCTTCATCATCGAATACAAGCCATACCATATAATTTTCTTTAGGGTCGCTGTAAAGCAGGGGATAGCCTACGGTGTTTTCTCTTCCACATTTTGTACAGATCACAGTAAAAAGCGTTCCGTTAAGGAGCTTCAATTTTTGCTGAGGGTTCTTGTCCCCATTAATCGCACTCCACTGTTCAACCTCGAAAGACTTTCCGCACTTCGGGCACTGAACGGTGACTTTATCTCTCATTGCCATAAAATACACCTCTTTTTTGATTTAAATCAGTTCTAATAATATTATAGATATATTTGTTTTTCGGGTCAAGAGATTAACCGCCGAAATACAAAAATTTTCTTTTCAAAGGAGGTATTTTAGTATGGAAATTTGTCGAATTTTGTGATATACTTATTAAAGTGAGCGTTGCTTGATTTATAAATTGGAAATTAACAATTATCAATGTGCAATTATATTAAATAATATTAGATATAATTGTTATTACATATATCTCACTTCATTCTCAAACATTTCGGTCTAAAACTTCCGCACTAAATCAACTTTTGGTCGGGGCGGACAACATCCGCAGGAGAGGGTCGAAGATTCAACATCTTGCATAATTCAACTCTTATTGCACTTATCTCACTTTGGTTAAAAGATTTGAAATAAGAAATTATTAACATTCATATCAATAAAATTATTTGATATGAATGTTATTATAAAAATAAAGCTAGTCTAAAACTTCCGCACTAAATCAACTTTTGGTCGGGTAGGAAAAGTAAGACTCTAAATAACTATCTTCACGTGTTAAAAAAGGAGGAATTTTAAGAAAATGCTTTCACCTGTTCAGATTGCCGAAAAGTATGTTACGGTCGGCAAAACAAAAGCCAACACACCCGTTGCGAAACTGTTTGTACTTTCACTGTTCGCCGGAATGTTCATAGCAATAGCCGGTGCTTCCGCAACAATCGCTTCGTGTATGGTCGAAAATGCTTCAACCGCCCGCCTTGTAAATTCGCTGATTTTCCCGGCAGGTCTTGTAATGGTCGTGCTTGCCGGAAGTGAACTCTTTACGGGCAACTGTCTGATTCTCATTTCCGTGCTGAGAAAAGAAATTAATTTTTTGACATACATAAAATGTCTTGTGATTGTGTATATCGGAAATTTGCTCGGCTCGATTCTCGTTTCGGCTCTATTCGTTTACGGTCACACTCCCGACCTGTACAGCAGTAAGCTTGCAGAGGTTCTTACAAGCACGGCTATTGCAAAAACTTCACTAAGCTTTTCCGATGCGTTTATCCGTGGTATTCTCTGTAATTTCCTTGTGTGCATTGCGGTATGGATTACCATTGGTGCTACTAACGCAGCGGACAAGGTTCTTGGTTTGTATCCACCCATTTTCGTGTTTGTTCTCGGCGGATATGAACACTGTGTTGCGAATATGTTCTATATTCCGGCAGGTCTTTTCGCTGCTTCGGAATATTCACTTACTGCAGAAACTTTGACTTGGGGTACATTCTTTACTAAAAATCTTCTGCCCGTTACGCTCGGAAATATTATCGGCGGTGCAATAATTGTAGGCTGCGGCTACTGGTTTGCATACCTCAGCAACAGCAAGATTAAGAAAACTACAGTGAGCAACAATAAATAAGTAATTTTAAACAGCACCGTTCTCATTATATAAGAGAGCGGTGCTGTTGATTAATCAGTCAGCGTAACAGTAAGCAAAACGGGGTTGTGGTCGCTGTACTTGAAATCCGTGTTGATAGTCTTTGTATTCTGAACAAGTGTATTCGGAGAACAGATAAATCCGTCAATTACATAGTACTGCGTGTTTTCGCTGTTCTTGTCATACGGCTCGTTAAGAAGTCTTGAAGTCGGCAGACTGTCATCGGTGCAGTATTTCCAGTTTCCTGTTAAATTATCCGTTGTAAGAGTTGGAGGCATATAGTATTCGGTATTTACAAGCGGATATTTGTTTTTATTCACAGACGGAAGCATTGAGTTAAAGTCACCGCCTGCAATTACATAGTTGCCCTTTTCGTACTCATTCTCCATATACTCGCACAATTCTTTGTATTGTGCTGCTTTGCCCTCGCCGTTATCGTAAGCATCAAGATGAAGATTGATAAGAACAAGTTCCTTTGAACTGTCACGAACGGGAACTCTCTCCACAAGCAGACATCTCTTAAGCTGACAAGTACTTACAGGCCAAGAAAATCCGTCTGCGAGAGCTATTCTTTCCGCACTGTCAACATTGAATTTATTTACGGTGAGTATTCCGGCATTAACTTTACCTATATTATCTGTTATAGGGTAGGGGATATATTCGCAAAGAAAATTAGTCGCAAATCCAATCATACTTTCGGGAAATGCACCGGAAAGCACATTGGCTTCGTCAATGTTATAAGAACGTTTGGAATCTCTGTCAACCTCCTGAATGAAATTAACATCTGCGTCAAGCTCGGTGAGTTTGTTAATGATTCCGTCCATATTGGCTGTGATGTTTGCTGCACTTTCGGTAGTAACGGTAGTTCCGCCGTCCATAAAGAAATCGTGCTTGTCGTCGTCCGCACCGTAGCCGATGTTGTAAGTAATCACGGTTATTGTGTCGCCTTGGGAAACATTTTTCGAGTTTGTGCCGTAGGTTTCCACAACCTCAACAGCTTCGGGTTTATACTCGTGAACTGTCAAATAAGCAACTCCCGCACCGACAAGCACAACCGCAATTATTAACAGAACCAAAAGAGTTTTAAACAATCCTTTAAAAAACTTTTTCATATAAATAAAGTCCTTTCCCAAATTTTTCTGATATCTAAATAAGATTATACAATATACTCCCAGGCATTGCAATAGAATTTTGCAGAATTTAGGGAGCAATTTCTAAAAATTCATAATTTTTTCACTGCTTGTATATTGAAATATTTTTACAAATTTGTTATACTGATTTTTAGTGCGGACAACGGCGGGCAATGCCCGCTGAAAACACGTGAAGATAGTTTTTTTAAGATTTTTTGCTGACGATAACACTCTGGCACGAATTGAAAATGATATGATTGCTTCGGGAGTAGAAAGAAAACGTTATAGCAGTTTTAAAGAACTCTTGCAAGATATTGATAATGAGGAAAGAGGAAGAATACGATGAAATGTATAAAATGTGATACACAAATGTTTAAGGCGGATTTGACCGAAGGTTTATTTTCATTAATGCTGAGAAACAAGAAAAAAGGTGTATTTGAAACGGAAAAACAGAGTTATGTTTCTTGCTATGTCTGCGAAAACTGCGGATATATCGAACTATATGCCAATAACCCAAAAGATTTAAAATTGGATTAATAACTTACAAATTCTGATTTATAGTAATCAGTATAACACAGATGATTAACTTCCTAAAAAAATAAAAGCCGGTGTACATATTTTTTTTTTGCAAACGTTGTCTGCAAATTCCGGCTTTACATATAATAAGGAACTGTTGGGAAATAAGTTGAACAATTTAGACGCAGGATAATTTGTTCTGTGTTAGGCACAACACCGCAGGAATACTGACGTATTTCAAGG
>CACWTQ010000069.1 GCA_902763835.1 uncultured Ruminococcus sp.
ATACCCTCGGTGCGTCCTTCGGCGAACTTGTCTTCACCTTCTTTTTTGATTACTTCATCTAACAAATCACACATATTCTCTATCTCCTTTTCGGCAGAGCCTGATTTTATCTCATTGAACCTTTTGGCGAGATTTTCGTTAATAATCTCGTCGGGGTCGCTGCACCTTAAATCGTGAATAAGGCTTTTGATTGCTTTCGTACATTTGCCCGAATAAGCTGTATTCAGGTAAATAATGTGAGAACCGTCGTTGAAAAGCTTTTTTGAATTAATATGACGTTCAACACTATAAATCGGTTTGTTATCTTTAAAAATATCGTGTTCCGTTATAAAGATAACATATGTATCATCTATCTCATCGTATTCCTGACCTCTTTGCAAGGATATTGTATCAAGTGTACTTGAATAATACCTTGCTCGACGTGGAGATGCACCGTCGGAACGTTTCTGGATTTCGATATCGAATATTTTACCGTCTTTATCCTTTGCATTGATATCAAAAATAACCTCGTGACCTTTTGCACTTGTGTAATGATAGTGAGTATGTACACTTTCCACGGTTGGCTTAAACGGTAGAATGGCAGCTAAAACCTCTTCTACACATTCGGGTCTTTCCTCGAAAAATACGGACATAAATATATCGTCCATAATGGTCATATTTTTAATTATTTTAAGATTTCTGCCTTTGGTGTCCGGGTTCATTTTTACCACTTCCTTTATACTTTCTTTTTCTTAATATTATTATACCACATTCTGAACAAATTACAATATAAATTTATGTTTTATTTGGAATTTAATTGTATAAAAAATTCTCTCCTATATAAAATAGGAGAGAATCCTTTTAAGAACTTATAGTCGAGTTAGTGCAATTAAGCGAGCTCTGCGAAGTACTTGATTGTTCTAACCATCTGGCTTGTGTAGCTGTTCTCGTTGTCGTACCAAGAAACAACCTGTACCTCATAGAGGTCGTCGGAAATCTTGGAAACCATTGTCTGAGTTGCATCAAACAATGAACCGTATCTCATACCGATTACGTCGGAAGATACGATAGGATCTGTGTTGTAACCGAAAGACTCGGAAGCAGCAGCCTTCATAGCAGCATTGATGCCGTCAACTGTTACATCGGGACCCTTAACTACAGCTGTGAGGATTGTTGTAGAACCTGTCGGAACGGGAACACGCTGTGCAGAACCGATGAGCTTGCCGTTAAGCTCGGGGATTACAAGACCGATAGCCTTTGCAGCACCTGTTGAGTTAGGAACGATGTTTGCAGCACCTGCTCTTGCTCTTCTGAGGTCGCCCTTTCTGTGAGGACCGTCAAGGATCATCTGATCGCCTGTGTAAGCGTGGATTGTGCTCATAATACCGCTCTGAATCGGAGCATAGTCGTTAAGAGCCTTAGCCATCGGAGCCAAGCAGTTTGTTGTACAGGAAGCAGCGGAGATGATTGTATCCTCAGCTGTGAGTGTATCCTGGTTTACGCTGTAAACGATTGTCTTAAGGTCATTGCCTGCCGGAGCGGAGATAACTACCTTCTTAGCACCTGCATCGATGTGAGCCTGTGACTTAGCCTTAGATGTGTAGAAGCCTGTGCACTCGAGAACTACGTCAACGCCGATTTCACCCCAAGGAAGCTCTGCTGCGTTAGCCTTAGCGTAGATTGTAAGAGTCTTACCGTCTACTGTGATTGTGTTAGCCTCATCGTCAGCCTCGATTGTGTGAAGGTTCTCACCGATTTTGCCTGTGTAACCGCCCTGAGCTGTGTCATACTTAAGAAGATGAGCGAGCATTGAAGGCTTTGTAAGGTCGTTGATAGCAACTACCTCGTAACCCTCTGCACCGAACATCTGACGGAAAGCAAGACGACCAATACGACCGAAGCCGTTAATTGCAACTTTTACTGCCATTTGATTTATCCTCCTAAAAATTAATATAACGTCATTAAAACTAAAAATTAGTTCTCTTATATTTTATCCTATTTTTGAAGTTTTTACAAGTCTTTTTGAGAAATTTATCACACTTTAAATAAGTATTTCGGTAAAATTTACTTTTTGTTAAAAAATTCCAAACTAAAAATCAAAAATTTATTATATTTTGTTGTTTACTTTTTTATAACATATTGACAAATTGGAATTTTTGCATTAAAATAAATAAAGGGTGCTTTTACGTGGTGCAGATTTGTTTATCTGCCGAATATAATTTTATATGAGTACTCCGGAACAGCTTTATGTTCCTATATTGATAATTGGACTCTTTTAAGTCCGTTTTTATATATGCTTTATTCGATTTGCTTTAGTGATTTTTGTTATTTGATTTTTTATTTTATTTTGTATAGATTGCTTTTGTGTGCATACGTCTGACTGTGCCGAAGCATTATAATTGCCTGCGAATTTATCGGCATTTTATGTCGGTTTTATATACTTAATACTTTGAAAGCAGAATAACGTTACTATAAAATGAATGCTGTTGTGTGTAAGGCAATTTCTGTTCGTTTTTCTTTAATTTTACTTGATTTAGGAACTGTCAGAAAATAACTTGAACATTTATACTTGTCTAAATTGTTCAACTTATTTCCAAACAGTTCCTTACCTGCGGAAGAGTGCGAAACCGAGCCGGTTTATTTTAGGGAAAAAGTGAATGGAGAAAAGCAATTAATAGTATTTATACTTTTAGTTGATGACATTTGCTGAAACGGAGCATATGGCAGAAACGGCATCGGAGTTGATTATTCTTTATTAAAAATTTTGACAAAATGAAAGAAAATCAGACTGAAAACTAAGGAGGTGTCAGACTACTGTGCAAATTTGGTTGGCAATTTTGCTTACCGTTGTTGTGGCTATAGTTACGGGCGTTGTCTGCTTTTTGGCAGGCGTTTCTCACCGCAAAAAGATTGCGGAGACGGAGATAGGCTCGGCGGAGGCAGAAGCAAAGCGTATCGTTGAAGAAGCCGTAAAGGAAGCGGAAGCAAAGAAGAAAGAGTATGTCCTTGAGGGAAAGGACGAAGTTCACCTTTTCAGAACCGAAACGGAAAAGGATCTTAATGCCAGACGAAAAGAAGTTCAGCGTCAGGAAAGACGTGTTCAGCAAAAAGAGGAAACTCTCGACCGCAAAATGGATAACCTCGAAAAGAAAGAGGAGAACGTTTCCAAAAAGCTCAAACAGGCTGAGGAAAGACTTGCGGAAACGGAGTCTATCAAAAAGAGTGAGCTTGAGGTTCTCGAAAAGCTTTCGGGCTTTACATCTGAACAGGCAAAGGAATATTTGCTGAATAATCTTGAGTCGGAGCTTACACATGAAAAAGCAGTCAAAATTTTGGACTACGAACAAAAGCTTCGTGACGAATGCGACAAGAGAGCGAGAAATATTATTTCGCTTGCTATTCAAAGATGTGCGGCTGACCATGTTGCGGAGGCGGCTGTGTCGGTTGTTCCTCTGCCCAGTGATGAGATGAAGGGCAGAATTATCGGACGTGAGGGCAGAAACATCAGAACTATAGAAACGCTTACGGGTGTTGATTTGATTATCGACGATACCCCCGAGGCTATTACTCTGTCGTGCTTTGAGCCTGTCAGACGTGAGATTGCACGTGTGGCTCTCGAAAAGCTTATTGCAGACGGCAGAATTCACCCGGCAAGAATTGAAGAGATGATAGATAAGGCTCGCCGTGAGGTTGAGAGCATTATCAAGGAGGAGGGCGAAAGAGCCGTCCTCGAGGTTGGTGTAAACGGTATTCATCATGAGCTTATTAAGCTTTTGGGACGTTTGCGTTACCGTACAAGTTACGGTCAGAATGTACTTAACCATTCCATTGAGGTTGCATTGCTTTCGGGTATGATAGCGAGCGAACTCGGAATGGATCCTACTCTTGCAAAGAGAGCAGGTCTTTTGCACGACATCGGAAAGGCACTCGACCACGAGATTGAGGGTTCGCATGTTGAAATCGGTGTTGACGTTGCACGTAAGTTCAAGGAGAGTGAACAGGTTATTCACGCTATTCACGCTCACCACGGCGACATTGAAGCCAAGACCGTTGTTGCCTGCATTGTTCAGGCGGCAGATGCAATTTCGGCTGCAAGACCCGGTGCAAGACGTGAAAATCTGGAGAACTACATCAAGAGATTGCAGAAGCTTGAAGAGGTTGCCGCATCGTTCGACGGAGTTGAGAGATGCTATGCGATTCAGGCAGGCCGTGAGGTTCGCATTATGGTTAAGCCCGAGATTGTTAATGATGAGAAAATGATTCCTCTTGCAAGAGAGATTTGCAGAAAAATTGAAACAGACCTCGATTATCCGGGTCAGGTTAAAGTGAATATTATCAGAGAGTCAAGAGCAGTTGACTACGCTAAATAAATTTAGTATTATTATATCGGGGCAAGTATCTTCCTATCGGGTGCTTGCCCTGTAATTAATGCGTAATTATTTGTTTTTTGGTATTGGGAAGTTAGTCTTTCAATATGCAGCTTGGAAATCAGCAATTTTTAAAGTAAATTTTAGGTAGAGGGTTTATTATTATAATGTGTTAATTTGTGCGGCGGCGAGATGTTGATGTTGTATGAAATTTTCAATAGATTTACCGCTAAAATTCATATTTTGTTAATATATTTATAAGATAATAAATTAATGCGTAATTATTGAGTTTTAGATATTCGGAAGTTGGTTTGCAAAGGAAAATTGTTTCAAATTAGTAATTATTGTTTGTAATTTCAAGTTGATTTATAACTATTAATTGTTATAAAATTATCAAGGGGACTGTATATTTTAAATATACTATAACAGAGTAACCTAAAACCCCCCGATTAAAATTTAACTATCGGTCGGGTAATAGAAGTTATGGATAAATAAACTATCTTCACGTGTTAAAAAAAGGAGGAATTTATATATGGTTGAAGTTAAAAATATCACCAAATGCTATGGCGATAAAAAAGCCGTGGATAATATTAGCTTCGCCGTCGGCGACGGAGAAATCTTGGGTTTCTTGGGTCCAAACGGTGCAGGTAAATCCACTACTATGAATATTATCACCGGCTATTTGTCATCGTCAAGCGGTACTGTCACAATCGACGGCTGCGAAATTCTCGACGACCCGAAAGGTGCTAAAAGCAAAATCGGGTATCTTCCCGAAATTCCGCCGCTGTATATGGATATGACAGTACAAAAGTATCTTGAATTTATGTTTGACCTTAAAAAGGTTAAGCTCGACAAGGAGGATCATATCGAAGAGGTATGCCGCCTTGTCAAAATCAGCTCCGTTACTCACCGTCTTATCAAGAATCTTTCAAAAGGTTACAAGCAGCGTGTAGGTCTTGCTCAAGCTCTTCTGGGTAATCCGCCCGTGCTTATCCTTGACGAGCCGACCGTTGGTCTTGACCCGAAACAGATTATCGAAATCAGAAATCTTGTTAAGAGTTTGGGCAAAAAGCATACGGTTATTCTCTCTTCCCATATCCTTTCGGAGGTTCAGGCAATTTGTGACAGAGTTGTTATCATCAGCAACGGTAAAGTTGTTGCCGACGAAACTACAGAGGGTCTTTCAAAGGCTCTTGTTAAGTCCAATAGACTTCTTGTTCAGGTTGAGGGTTCTAAAACAAAGGTTTTGTCAAAGCTTGAAAATATTTGTGACGTTAAAAGCGTTAAGGTTGAGAGAGAGGTTTCCGACAGCGTTTACGAGTATATCGTTGAAGCGAACGAGGACTGCGACATAAGGTCGAAGATGTTTTTCACTCTTGCCGAGGAGAAAACTCCCATTTTGCTCTTGCAGAGTGCCGACCTCACGCTTGAAGAGGTATTCCTTAAGCTCACCACAGATACAACTTATTCAAAAAAGGGAGGTAAAGATTAATGAGTGCTATCATTAAAAGAGAACTTTACTCTTATTTCTGTTCGCCTGTGGCTTATGTGGTTATGGCGATTTTCCTGTTTTTCTCGGGATTGTTTTTCTCGATTGTCTGCCTTTCGGGAGATACTTCAAATCTTACTTATGTGTTTAACAATATGTTTCTTGTAATAGTATTGCTCACACCCATTATGTGTATGAAATTACTTAGTGACGAAAAAAGACTCAGAACAGATCAAGCTTTGCTTACTTCACCGGTTAGTATTCTCGGTATTGTAATGGGTAAGTTTTTATCGGCGTGTATTTTGTATTTGGTATGCCTTGCGATTTACGTGATTTTCGGCTTTGTGCTGTCGTTTTTCGTAACTCCGCATTGGTCGGTTATTCTGTGTAATTTCTTCGGTTTGTTCATTTTAGGCTGTGCGTTGATTGCAATTGATATGTTCCTTTCATCGCTTACGGAAAGTCAAATGATTGCCGCTATTACAGGTTTTGCGGTGGGTCTTCTTATTTATTTGCTCGACAATGTTGCAAGTGCAATTCCTGTTGAATTTATTGCTAATGCGGTTAAAAATATGTCTTTCCTTTCGCATTATCAGAATTTTACGGTGGGATTACTAAGCATTGCGGATTTGGTATTCTTTTTGACGGTTATCGCTCTGTTTGTATTTTTGACAGTTCGTGTAATCGAGAAAAAACGCTGGAGCTAAGAGGGGTGCTGTTGAATGAGTAACAAAGAAAACAAAGACAAGAATTTTGATACAAAACTCGCAAACGAAGAGGAACTCGACAGCAAAACTGCTCTTGAAGAGTTTGAAAAATCCGAAGAAGAGTCCAAAAAGAAAGCAGAGGAGAAAAAATCCGAAAAGGACGAAAAGTCGGATAAAATAACTAAAGACAAGAAGTCCGAAAAGGACGAGGACGAGAAGGACGACAAGAAAAAAGAAAAGAAACCCGAAAAGGAAATCGACCCTATGAAAGCCGAGAAAAAGGCAGCTAAGAAAAGTAAACGTGAGCTTAAAGCAAGAGCGTTCAAAAGAGGTTGGTTCTCGGTGGCTCTTGTTGCGTTTTTCTTGGCAGCGGTTATTCTTGTGAATTTGATTGCGTCAACTCTTGTTGATAAGATTCCGGCTCTTGTTATCGATACTTCGGGTTCGGATAACTTTGAGCTTACGGAAGATACGCTTGATTATCTGCCGACTTTAAATGATGATATTGAGATTATCGTTCTTTCCGATGAAAAGGACTTTAAAGAGGGTGGAGAGTATTTTGTTCAGGCAAATACACTGTTTCACGAGTATGAGAATAAATCAGATAAGATTACTCTTAAATATGTGGACTTGACCTCCAACCCGACTTTTGTTAGTTCTTATCCCGATGAAACACTCAGTGCATACAATATTATCGTTAAGAGTGATAAGGGTTATAAGTATATTACACAACAGGATTATTTAGATGTTCAAATGAATTATAATACTTATCAGTATTATATTGCAGGTTCAAAGGTTGAAGAAGCTGTAACATCTGCTATTTTGAATGTTACTCTTGAGGATAAACCAAAGGTAACGTTTATTTCCGATATAAATGATTATGATTATTCGGCATTCAAGACGTTACTCGACAACAACGGTTTTAAAACAGAGGAAGTTTCACCGGCTTTGAACAGCATTCCCGAAGATACGGAAATTCTTGTTCTCTATACTCCGAATGCCGATTTGGACAGCAGCTATGTAGATACAATTTCAGAGTTTCTGAACAATGACGGTGACTACGGAAAAGAGCTTTTATATGTTCCGTCGGAAAAATTACCCGAATTGCCGAATATTGATTCCTTGCTTGAAGAGTGGGGTATGTCGGTTGAAAAGGGCTATGCTTATGAGAACGATACTAATTATATGGGTATGGTATCTTATAATGTGTATCTTTATATTACACAGTATTCAAATACAACATATACTGCGAATATGAAAAATTCTTCTCTCCCGTTCTGCGTAATTGAGGGATATGCAGTTCCTGTTAATATTCTTGATGAGGAAAATGTGTCTTCTCTCTTCACGCTTTCCGACCAAAGTCAGGTGGTTTACAGAGTTGAGTCAAGCGATGAGCCGGAGTATAAGGATAGCCCAAATCTTGTTCTCGGTGCTGTTTCCACTAAGGGTACGGACAGCAGCTCTGATGATGATTCGGAAAGTAAATCTTCACACGTTGCAGTTATCGGTTCAAGTGTGGCTCTCAGTGATACGCTGCTTTCATCAACTACTTACGGCAACTCTTCGTATATTGTTTCTATGCTCAACACCTTGATTGACAGAGAAAATGTAGGTGTTACTATTGAGAGTAAATCTCTTGAAAGTGAGGAACTCGGTATTACTACGGCACAGATAAGAGTATTATCCGTTATATTTATTATCGTGATACCGCTGGGCGTTCTTATTACCGGTATTATTATATTTATAAAAAGACGTAATATGTAACGATAGGAGAACTTGCAATGAAAAAGACAACAAAATCGCTGATTATTGCGATTGCTTCGGTAGTTGTTCTGGTGGGTGCGTTTCTTGCGGTTTACTATTTTGTTCCCGATGCGGAAGAGAACAGCGAAACTTCAAGCGATTCTACAACCTCAGAGGCGGCAGACCACTATCACCTGATTAGCTTGTCAACCTCCGATATTAAGCAAATTGATGTTGAGAACGAGGACGGTAAATATACACTTCTGGCGGAAGCCGGTGCTGTTGAAAGTGAGGTCAGCATAGATTCAACCGACAATAACGTTTATACACTTGTCGGCTATGAGAAAATGACCCTGCTTGACGGTCAGCCTCAGACTTTAGCCGAAGATGCGACAAGCGTTACGGCAACTAAGATTGTGAATGACGGCTCTAACAAGTCGGACTTTGGATTTGATAAGCCCAGAGCGATTGTGACAGTTACGCTTAACTCGGGCGATAAGAGGACTATTACTCTTGGAGATGATGCCCCCGACAGCAAAGGTGCGTATCTTACCGTTGACGGTGACGAAAATATTTACCTTGTTGAAAGCGATTCGATTGACGGATTCCTTATAACTGAAATGGGTATGCTCTCAACGGATATTGGTACATCTCTCAACGATGATAATGAAACAAAATTCACCAAAATGGTTTTTAGCGGAACTAATTTTGATAATAAAGAGGTTGTTTTCGACTATAACACAAGCGATGCGTTTACTGAAACTTATGTTATAACTTCACCCGACAAGACAGTTGCAAACGAAGATACTTCGACATTTGTTATGAACAGTATAAGATATCTTGCAGCGGAAAGTGTTGTAGAGGTTGAACCCAATGAGAAATCTCTTAAAGAGTACGGACTTGATGAACCGTTTATAACAGTTAATGCGGAGTATTCCGATTTAAAAGTTAATTATAAGGCTTCAAAGCCTGAGAACGGTACGTTCTATCTTTTGAGCGACAATATTGTATATGAAATGGACGAAACAGCTGTACCGTGGATTTCGTACACATATGACGACCTTATTCCGAGTGATATTCTTGCTCCGAAATATGACAGCGTGGATAAGATTACCGTTGACGCAGGCGGCAAGCAGTATGTGTTTGAAACCAACAGAACAAGACAAACCGTTCGTGACGACAATGAAGATACGGATATTGAAACGTTTACTTTAGATGTTAAATGTAACGGCAAGAGTTTGGACGAGAGTATTTTCACCACGTTCTACAATAACCTGACATCGGCTCAGAGGAGCGGATTGAATGACGTTGACAGCAGTAAAAAGGCTGTTCTTACGGTAACGTATGAGTTCAGTGACGGCACTTCCGCAAAAGCCGAATATTTTGAGGGCGAAAACAGAAAATGCCCCGTGCTTATTAACGGTTCGATTGGCAGTACGGCTTTTGAATCTTACGTGACAAAAATTACGGAAGATGTGGTTAAGGCTGCTAATGGGGAGAGTATTAAAAGTATTAGCTGAGTTTTGATTTGTGATTAATCTGTAACGTTCAACGATTAGGGGGTATAAAGACTAAAAATTTGAAATTCAAATGAATTAAAATGAAAAAAAGTACAGTTTAAAGTAAATAAAAG
>CACWTQ010000070.1 GCA_902763835.1 uncultured Ruminococcus sp.
TTATCAGGTTTTTGTATACCCGTTTTATTATCTATCAATTTCGCATACACGCTTTTTAATATCTATCAGGATTTTGTCCTCCTTTCTCCTACCATTTTAGAGTTTTACAATGAAAAATAAAAAACTTTTGTCATTGGCGTTATCTTTTGTTATGCTTATTCCGACATTATGTTTGCCTTTAAATGCTGTTGCGGCAGAAATAGACTATGTATATTCGGAATCATATGATTCCGAGGATATAAAACTTATCGAGCCTTCGGGTGCGGTGTCTAATGTTTCAGTTGATTCTAATGCAGTAATAAAATTGAGGAATGATCTTCGCAATCACGAAACACAGTCGGTTATGAAGCTTCCGTTTCCTGTTCCTGTAACAACGGTTTCTGTTAATGTAAAACTGGATAAACCCTCGGATAAAGAATATTGCAGTGAATATATGCGTACACTTTTTAATAAAGCGGTGGAGCATACGGGAAATCCTATTGAGGGAGATTATATTCTCCGTCAAATATCGGGATACGAATGCAGTATGGAATCTCAGTCAAACGGAAGAAGTAAGCTTACGTATAAGGTGACTTTCTTCACCAGTAAAGAAAAAGAAAATGAACTTAATACAACAGTAGATGAGATTCTTAAATCTCTTAACCTTAACGGAAAATCGGATTATGAGAAGATTAAAGCAATTTACGATTATCTTTGCAGTAACGTTACATATGATAATCTTGATTTTCTTGTGGCTATGTCAACAGATGCGTATGTATACTTTCCGACCGCTCATTCTGCATACGGTGCTTTACAAAAAAAACAATGCGTTTGTCAGGGCTATGCAGTTGCATTTTATAGACTTGCACTTTCGGCAGGTATTGACAGCCGTGTTATTTTCGGTACAGCCTCCGGGGGAGGGCATGCATGGAACATAGTTAAGCTTAACGGTAAATATTATCTTCTTGATTCAACTTGGGACGCAGGGCAATCGGAGTACAAATATTTCTTGAAGAGTGAAAAGGATTTTCCTGACCACACCCCCGACGATGAACATAAAACAGCTTCGTGGAAAAGTTCATATCCAATTTCAGCTACATCTTATAAAGCTCCTGTTTACGATACAATAGGCGATGTTGACGGCGACGGTTCTATAACGGCTGCGGATAGTCTTAGTGTACTTAGAATTTCCGTTAAGCTTGAAACAACAAACTATACAAAATTAGCCGACGTTGACGGAAACGCTTCAATAGACAGTGCCGACGCACTTGATATTTTGAGATACTCCGTTCATTTATCTGCTAATTCCAATATTGGCAAAAAAATTAAATAACACCATAAATAAAAATCCTGCCGTATACAGTGAATACATTGTATACGGCAGGATTTTTATTTATACTATTTCAACGTTATATTTCTTAAACCAATAATCAATCTCTGCAATATATGCCAGAATCTGCGGAGCTCTCATAAGCTGACCGTACCAAGGCGATGAAATATTATCGGGATTGTTAATTATTTCAAGAATACCGTCCTTATTCAAAAATTCGTTTAAAGGTGAAGTTTTATCTTCAAGTACCCTTAATGCACCTTCGGAAGTCAACTTTAAATATAGGGGATTGTGAGTTTTTGGATAAGGACTTTTCTTTCTCCAAGTAATTGTTTCGGGCAGCAAATCGGAAAATGATTCACGAACAATACCTTTTTCACGGCCGTTTAAAGCCTTTAAATCCCACGGCATATTGTAAGCGTAGCTCACAATTCTGTAGTCGCAAAACGGAACTCTGACCTCCAAACCATTGTACATTGAACAGCGGTCTTTTCTGTCAAGGAGTGTCTGCATAAACCAATTAAAATTGAGCATAAACATTTCACGCATTCGCTTTTGGTGAGGAGTATCGGATGGGAGAGTGTCTGTTTGACTTACGGTTTCACTGTAACGTGCGTGAACATATTCCTCACCGTGCGGAAGAAATCCGTCTTTCAAAATACTTCGCCGTATAGCCTGCGAACGTGACCACGGAAAACATTCTTCAAATAAGATATCTTCATTGTGATACCAAGGATAACCTCCAAATAATTCGTCCGCACACTCACCTGAAAGAGCAACGGTAAAATCTTTCTTAACCTCACGGCAGAAAAGCAGCAGGGAAGAGTCAACGTCAACCATACCGGGTAAATCACGAGCATTCACGGAATCAAACAAAGCGTCGTACAAATCAGTATTTTCCAAAATCACTTGATGATGATTAGAACCTATGTGATTGACCATAATGTCGATAAAATCTTCGTCTGAGTTCGGCTGAAAAAGACTTTTTTGAAAGTACTTTTTGTTATCAACATAGTTTACCGAATATGTGTCGAGAACTTTATTCTTACTCTTAAAATAATTTGCGGCAACATTTGAAATGATACTGCTGTCAAGACCGCCTGAAAGAAACGTGCAAAGCGGAACATCACTTACAAGCTGCCGTTCAATTGCGTCTGTGAGGAGATATCGAACGTGTTCTATAGTCTGCTTGCGGTCGTGAGTATGTTCGGAGGCTGTTATCTTAAAGTAACGTTTCTTGTCAAGCTTGCCGTCTTTGTAGACCGCACACTCGCCGGGGAGAAGTTCACCGACACCCTTGAAAATTCCGCCGCCGTTAGTCCGCCCGGGACCTATAAAGAAAATCTCAGTAAGCCCTTCTTCGTCAATCTGCGGCTTAACAAGAGGATTTGCAAGGAGTGCCTTAATCTCAGAGCCAAAGAGAATACCGCTGTCATATTTATAATAGAAAAACGGTTTAACTCCGATAGGATCTCTTGCCATAAACAGAGAATTGTCACGGCTGTCGTAAACCGTAAACGCAAAAATACCGTTGAGCTTTTCAACGCACTTTTCGCCCCATTGAATGTAGGACTTTAAAAGCACTTCCGTGTCGGAATGACCGTTGAAGCTGTGACCGTGTGACAGTAAATCACTGCGTAAATCTTTGGTGTTGTACAGCTCACCATTGTACACAAGAGTAATATTCTTGTCACCGAGTGTAGTACTCATCGGCTGCTTTCCTGTTTCGGGATCGATTACAGTAAGTCGTCTATGAAGCATACACACATTATTGTCAAGATATATGCCGTGTTCATCGGGTCCACGGCGGCAGAGAGTTTCACTCATTTTTGTAATTATGTCGATGTTTCCATCAATGTTTTCTCTGTCGGAAAACCAACCTGCAATTCCGCACATAGAATTACCTCCTTATTCTTGAATACATTTATCATGGTTAAGTAAACCTCTAATATATGTATTCATAAATATTAAAAATAGAATACTTGAAATAAAAAGAGCCAAACTTCCATAAAAACTGCTTGAAGAAAAATACGGTTCACTCTCAACAAAATTAGAAAATACTTCATTGTCAACAACAATAAACAAAGTTGCGGCAAAGGTCAGAGCAGCGGAAAGAGTTCCGTTGAAAATTCTCGCAAGCACAAAGGAAGTTTTGTTTACCTTGAAATTTTCAACAGCGGCGAAAATCTGGAAGTGTACGCAAATTCCGCTCCAACCGACTGCAAGCGATGTAAGATAAATCGGCAAATGTGCATCGGAAATACAATTACAGCCGTCTGTTACCTCCAAAACCGATTTAATTATAATGCCGACCGGAGAATCTCCGTCAATTTTCAGTGCTGTTAGAAAAATCGAACTGAATGACGAAAACAACACCACCAACGCACATAAATTAACTGTAGCCGTACAAGCATTTTTGGCCGAGATAATAAACGCAGGGGCAAACTCAATCTTGCTTTGAGCATTGCCGACAGACTTTTGAAGAGGTTCTTTTTTTCGGGCAAACAACCCCAGTACTATTCCAATTATTAAGCTTGACAAAATCTGAGCAGTGAGCAAAATTATTCCGATTAGCTCGCTGTCGTAAAGCTCCGCTCCGACAACGCTTATCAGGAATGCAGGTCCTGAGTTCACGCAGAAGCAAAGCATTCTCTGAGCCTGTTTCTCGGTGATTTTCCCTTGCTTGTAAAGTGCGGACGTTCCGACTGCACCGATGGGAAATCCTCCGATTAAGCTTAATAGAACTGTTACACCAGCTTCGCTCGGAAGATATAATACCTTTTCGGTAAATGGTGCAAGCACACGTCCTACCTTGCTTGATATTCCGTATTCCACCGCAAAATTGGAAAGAAACATAAATGGAAACAGCGAGGGAATAAGCACCCCGAAAGAGTACATCAAGCCGTTTCTTGCTCCGTCAACCGATACTTTCGGCATAGCAAGAACCCCGATACATACCGCCACAAAAAGTAACGTTACCGTTAGAAATAATAGCATATCCTTTTTTTTACTGTAATAAATTTTTCTTGTCACGTCCCGATTTCCTTTCTTTTTTTAACACGTGAATACAGTTATTTTTAGCCTTACTTCACGTACCCGACCGCAAGTCGGCATTGCCAATAAACTTTATTTTTTAAATTTATATTCGGATACAACATTAGATATGCAAAAAAAATGCGGAGATTGAAAAAAGTCGCTTCACATATCGCCTGTCGGCGTTGCCGACAGATTAGAATGTTACGACGGGCTGCTTCGGCTGAGTTGCAGGGGTTACGGAAATAACCTTTAATACAGGTCCTTTACGCTTGTAAATCTTGTTGTACTCAATTGAAATATCTGCCGTAACATTAACCCAACTGCCTTGGGCAAGCTGCAAATCCTTGTCGGATTTGCAGATAACTCCGCCGTAAGTGATATCCTCAACACAGCAAGTCATAATATGTCTGCCTACGGCAAATGTTTTCTTGTCGAAGTCCTTGTTTCTCGCAACAAGACCCTTGAATTTAATTGTCTTGCCGTCGTACTTGTCCATTTCCTCGGTGCAATCTCTGTACCAAAGAGCATAGTCATCGTCCTGAATTTCAATCACATCTGCGTCAACGTCAAAGGGGAGAGGGTCTACAATATCATCATAAACCACTTTACCGTTTGTGTATTCGTATGCAATCTCGGTGCGTCTGCTCAAAGCACGAACCGCTGTGTGAAAGGGCATTTGGTCTGCACCGATAGGAACTCTGTTGAAAACTACCATATCCGTATCCTGAATTTTGTCAACAACAAGACTTCTGATATTTGCATTGTAGCTTTCAAAGGTTGCTGCATCGAAAAATGTCATTTGCTGATAAATAATCCATTCCTCAGGCATTGCGTCATACAAATCCTGTAGTTGCCACATACCGTTGTATTCAACGAGAACTCTTGTTGCCTTAGCCTTTTTAGCGGCTTCGGCAAGTTTTTCTTCTGTCAAATCCTCTTTGTCTTCAATTATTTCAAAATAAACATCTTTGCTCGGAATTTTGGAAGGCTCATACTCCTCAACACCCTCTTCGCATACAAGCACAAGAGTTCTCTCTTTTTTGTGAAATCTCTTGTCTTCAAGTGTTTCCTGCATAAATTTGGTTTTACCGCTCTCCAAAAAACCGGCGAATAAATAAACCGGAATCTCCATATTTTCCTCCGTCATATAATGGTTAAATTATGCTCCGAAAAGCTCGGCAATCGCACTTTCGGAAATCTTTGAACCGATTACGCAAAGTCTGCCGATAGTTCCTGCCGTGCCTGTTCTTACATCGGGTTCGCCCGGAACGTAGTCAAAGTGAATCCACTCACCGTCCGTACCTTCAACAATACCTTTTGCACGGAGAATAATGCCGAATTTATCTTCGTTTGCAAGCTTATTCAAGGCTGCCGTGATATCCTCTGCAGTGAACTTCTTTGTAGTTTCAACGCCCCAGCTTGTGAATACCTCGTCGGCATGGTGGTGATGATGTCCGTGTTCATGTTCGTGGTCATGGTCGTGATGATGTTCATGCTCATGGTCGTGGTCGTGATGATGTTCATGCTCGTGGTCGTGGTCGTGATGATGTTCATGCTCATGGTCGTGATCGTGATGATGTCCGCAAACGGGGCAAACGTCCTCTTCTTCTTGAAGTTTTTTAAGTGCCTCTTCAAGAGTATTTTTATTTTCGATAGCAAGAACAATCTGTTCACCGCTGAGGTTATCCCAGTCGGTAGTGATAAGCTCTGCCTTTTCATTATGCTCTCTGAGAAGCTTAACGCTTGCTGCAAGTTTTTCGTCCGAAATATTTTTCGTATGGCTGAGAACAATAGCACTTGCGTGTTCAACCTGATTGTTGAAGAACTCACCGAAATTCTTGATGTACATTTTGCACTTGTTGGCATCAACTACCGTTGTGAAGCTGTTGAGAACAATATCATCGGAGTGAATGTTTTCAACTGCGGCAATAACGTCACTGAGCTTGCCTACACCCGAAGGCTCGATAATGATTCTGTCCGGTGAGTATTGAGCAAGAACTTTTTTGAGAGCCTCGCCGAAATCGCCTACCAAGCTACAGCAAATGCAGCCGGAATTCATTTCCGTGATTTCAATGCCTGCGTCCTGCAAGAAACCGCCGTCAATGCCGATTTCGCCGAATTCGTTCTCTATAAGCACAAGCTTTTCGCCGCTGTAAGCTTCGGCAATAAGCTTCTTGATTAGCGTTGTCTTACCTGCTCCGAGAAAACCGGAGAAAATATCTACTTTTGTCATAATATTACTTCCTTATTTTAATTTTTCGGATATCGTTTTCAACGTTCCATTTTATAGTTTAACACTAAAATGAAATATATGCAAGTAATTATAATGAAAATAATGTTAAAAAAATTTAAAGAAATATGTTCTTCTGTTAAAATACCATATAAATTTTCACACAAGTATAAGTTGATCTATATAAAATAATTTCAAATTCAAAGAATAATTATCTTCACGTGTTTTCTGTTTGCGTTACCGACTTTTGGTCGGGTAGGTGAAGTAAGGCTAAGGAGAACTATCTTCACGTGTTTCCTGCGGACGTTGTCCGCCGCCGTTGTCCGCCCGCTTGACAAGATAGAGAAATAGTGGTACAATATATAAAAATGAAAACCGTTTTTAAATTAAATCGGCGGAGGTAAGTATGCAGGAGTATAAAACCAAACAAAAAGAAATTTTACTTGAATGTCTGACCGAAAATAGAAATGTACATCTTACGGCAAACGAAATTTCGCAGCGGCTTAGAGATAAAGGGCATTCGCTGGGAATGTCAACCGTTTATCGTCAGCTTGATAAGCTTGTCGCAAACGGTCTTGTGAGAAAGTATATCATTGACGAAAATTCCCCGGCTTGCTATCAGTATGTCGATACATCGAGCGAGTGCTGCGAGCATTTTCATTTGAAATGCAATGTCTGCGGTAAACTTATTCATACCGATTGCAGCCTTATGAAAAAAATTGCTGAGCATATGAAAGAAAGCCACGGCTTCATAGTTGACAGCACAAAAACCCTGCTTTACGGAATCTGCCGTGATTGCTTTAAAAATATCAACAGTGCTGATTAAACGGAGGACAATATGGCGATTTTAAAATGCAATGACGTTACAATGAGCTATGAGGGAGTGAATGTTTTTGAACATCTGAGCTTCTCTTTGAATAAAGGCGATTACCTGTGTATTCTCGGCGAAAACGGATCGGGCAAATCTACCTTAATGAAAGGTATGCTAGGTCTTATTAAGCCTACGGGCGGAAAAATCGAGTATTCCGACGGTCTTGTTCAAAAGGAGATAGGTTATCTGCCTCAACAATCCGCCGTACAGCGTGATTTTCCTGCCTCAGTGTATGAGGTTGTCTTATCCGGAACGCTAAACAGCAGAGGTCTGAAGCCGTTCTACGGACATAAGGAAAAAGAGCTTGCAAATAAAAATCTGGAAAGGCTTTCGATTACTCACTTGAAAAAGAAATGTTACCGTGAACTTTCGGGCGGTCAGCAGCAGAGGGTTCTTTTGGCAAGGGCTTTGTGTGCCACTAAGTCGTTGCTTTTGCTTGACGAGCCTGTGACGGGGCTTGACCCTCTTGTGTCGGCGGAGTTTTACGAGTTGATAAGAGATATCAATAAAAATGATAATATTACCGTCATTATGGTATCTCACGATGTAAAAGAATCTGTTGAAAATGCTTCCCATATTCTTCATATCGAAAACAAAACCTGCTATTTCGGCACGGTGAATAATTACCTTTCAAGCAGTATTTCCAATCAGTTTATCGGAAGTTATTAACAGTCGGAGGTATTATGGAATATTCAATAAGTGAAATCTTATCATTTACATTTATGCAAAGGGCATTGATAGTCGGAGTTCCCGTGGCACTTTGTGCGGCTTTGCTCGGTGTTAGTTTGATTTTAAAACGATATTCGATGATAGGCGACGGACTTTCCCACGTCGGTTTTGGAGCATTGGCACTTGCTGCGGCAATGAACCTTGCCCCTTTAAGGGTTGCAATTCCGGTAGTTATCGTGGCAGCGTTTCTTCTTCTGCGAATCAGCGAGAACAGCAAAATTAACGGCGACGGTGCTATTGCGATAGTTTCAAGCAGTGCGTTGGCAATAGGCATTGTAGTGACAAGTGCGTCGGGCGGTCTGAATACCGATTTATACAGTTATCTTTTCGGAAGTATACTTGCATTGTCGCACGATGATGTTGTGTTGAGTTTGGTGCTTTGTGCGGTTGTGTTGTTTTTATACATATTTTTCTACAATAAGATTTTCTCCGTGACGTTTGATGAAAACTTCTCACTTGCAACAGGCACTAACGCAAAGATTTACAATACTGTAATTTCTCTTCTGACGGCTCTCACGGTTGTTTTGGGTATGCAGATTATGGGAACTCTGCTGATTTCGAGCCTGATTATTTTCCCCGGACTTACCGCAATGAGAGTGTTTAAAAGCTACAAAGCCGTTGTTATCTCATCAGCAGTTCAGTCGGTTATCTGTGTTGCAGTGGGATTGTTCGTGAGCTTCTATGCGGAAACTGCCACAGGTGCGACTGTTGTGTGTATAAATCTTGCATTCTTTATAGTTTTCGGAATTATCGGATTTTTTAGAACAATCAAGAAATAACAAAAATTCCTCCTGTTGATTACATTTACAGACGTAAATCAACACGAGGAAATTTTATTTTGATATCTGATTAAAAAAATTTATCAAAATAGGTTGACAAAAAAATCTTTACGATTTATACTAATTGAGGTTCATAAAATCAGTGTGCATTTGCAAGGAAAGGCTTAAGGTCGTTAAGAAGATTCTTGTCATTGTCGGGGAGATTAGCCGTAAAAACAGCTTCGTTCTCGCTGTCAACAATGCTGAGAACACCAACGATTGAATGTGCGTCAATCTCATAGTTGTCGATTCTAAGACGCATAGAAATGCCGTCATACTTGTTTGTAAGGTTTACAAAGCTTTTTGCGTCTTCAAGTGAAGATATATTAATTGATTTCGTGAACATAATTTGACCTCCAAAATGAAAAAATGCTGTAAGTTGTTTTTAACTACCTTTATATCTTATCACTTTTTCGGAAAATGTCAACGGATTTTTCGCCCAAAAATCACTGAATTTTTTGGTTGCTATGCACAAGAAAAATGTAGAATTTTTATATAAAATCCGAGTCGTTACATAAATCAACTGTTTTGTGTAATAAAATCTGTAATAAATGTATTAATGACGGGAGTGTTTTAAATGAATTTTTCAATTTATAATTTCGGCTGTAAAGTTAATCAGTACGAATCGCAGGTTATGACTGAGCTTATGATAAGCCGTGGATATGAATATACGGAAGATAAAGAAAACGCAGATATTATGATTATAAATTCCTGCACGGTTACAGCTGTTTCCGATAATAAAGTAATGAAACTTATAAGACATTTAAGACGAAATAAAGATGATAGTATTATTGTTTTAACGGGTTGTATGCCGCAGGCATATCCGAATCTTAAAGAAGAGTTTGAGCAGGTGGATATTGTTCTGGGAAATTCTATGAGAAGTGAGCTTCCCGATGAGATTGAAAAATATCTTATTAATCGTGAACAAATAATCAATATACATAAATATACTAAAAACAGCGACTTCGAGCTTGTATCCGTTTCAAAATTTGAAGAAAGAACAAGAGCATTCATTAAGATTGAGGACGGCTGCAATCGCTACTGTTCATATTGTATAATACCTTACGCAAGAGGTCCTGTGCGTTCTAAGCCGATTGATGTTTTAAAAAGAGAACTACAGCATATGGCAAATCACGGATATAAGGAAATAGTTCTTGTTGGGATAAATCTTTCGGCTTACGGTCAGGAGATTGGCTTGCACCTTTGCGATGCGGTTGAGTGTGCGTGTTCGATTGACGGTGTGGAGCGTGTTCGTTTGGGTTCGCTTGAGCCTGAGAGAATGGATAGGGAGTCCATTGAAAGATTGTCGAAGCTTGAAAAGTTCTGTCCGCAGTTTCACCTTTCTCTGCAAAGCGGATGTGACGCTACTTTAAAGCGAATGAACCGCCATTACACCACGGACGAGTACAGAAAAATTGTCGCCGATTTGAGAGCCGCCTTTGACAACTGCTCGATTACCACAGATGTTATGGTTGGTTTTGCGGGCGAAACAGAGGAGGAGTTCGGGCAGTCGGTTGAATTTGTAAAAAAGATTGCCTTTGCTAAGGCTCATGTTTTTCCGTATTCTCAAAGAGAGGGTACTATAGCCGCAAAATCTCCGAACCAGCTTGATAATTCCGTGAAATCCCAGAGAAGCAAGATTATGATTGAAGCCGCAAATTCAACAAGAAAAGAGTTTCTTGAAAGTCAAATAGGACGTTCGGAGGCGGTGCTTTTTGAACAGACTGACAAAAACGGCTTGTGGGTGGGGTACACCAAAAACTACACTCCCGTGAAAATAAAGTCGGATAAGCCGTTAAACGGTATGATACTAAATGTAAAATTATGTGCTGTAAATGGCGATTTCTGTATCGGAGAACCAGAATAACTCGATTTTTTAAAGAAATTCTTAAAGTCTATTAATATGTTATTCATAAAGATAGTATAGAATAGGATTTGCTTGATGAAAGTATATTTTGAGTTTAGGAAATTCAGAATGATTATTGTGTCCCTTGTTTTTGAATATCCGATAATATTGTATGTCGGATATAATAAAGTACGTAATACGTGCATTAAGAAAGGATTTTATATTAATGGATAATTTTAAGAAGGCAGTCTCAGTTTTGTTGGCTGCGTCAAGCGTTGCAGCCTATGCAATTACAGCAAGTGCGAGTGACTTTGAAAAAGGTGACGTTAATAGAGATGGTTCAGTCAATGCCTATGATGCTTTGCTTGCTTTGCGTTATTCCGTAGGAATAGGTGAACTTGACAACGAACAGCTGGAACTTGCTGATTTCGATCAAGACGGCATAGTAACCGCCAGTGACTCACTCGGAATTTTAAGATATAGCATTGGTCTTGACAAAGAATATGACGAAACATTGGAAACTCCAAGCGAAATTGATGTTACTGAGATAACAGACCTCATTACCGAGCCTACCGTTATTGAGTACCCCGAAACCGTAGAAGAAATCACAACAAGAACTCAGGTTGCGGAAATGAAAGGCTGGACACCTCAGGACGTTATTAATAAAGTAGGACCTTTGTTCACCGCAGACCAGAAGAAGACAGGCATTCTCGCTTCCGTGTCTTTAGCACAGTTTATCGTTGAGTCGGGTTACGGTCAGTCAAGACTTTCACTTGAAGCTAACAACTGCTTCGGTATTAAGGGCTATCCGGGTCAGAGTACATGGTACGGTTCTGCATGGGACGGTGTTTCCGTTTACAATATCAACACAAATGAGCAGACAGCAGACGGAAGTACATATGTTGTTTATGACAGTTTCAGAATGTATGATTGCATGGAAGACAGTATTGAAGACCATTCGGCTTACTTGCGTACTTCCATGAACGGCAGCAAGCTCCGCTATGAGGGTATTATCGGCTGCACAGATTACAGAACGGCAGCTCAGATTATCAAAAACGGCGGCTATGCAACGGCTGTTAATTACGTTGATGTTATTTGCTCCGTTATTGAAAGATGGGATTTGACACAGTACGACCTCAAAGAGGACGGCACAGTTCCTGCTACCGTAGAAACTGTTACAACATCTTCATCAAACGAAAAGACATTGTACAGAGTTCGTACAAGCTGGGATAACTGGCAGTCACAGATTGGTGCATATTATGTTTTGGATAATGCAAAAACGGCTGTGAACCAAAACCCCGGTTACCATGTTTATGATGAAGACGGTAACGTTGTTTACTAAGAAATAAATACCTTCTACATACTTTATAAATAAAACCAAACCGCAGAGAGTGTAAATCTTTGCGGTTTTTTCGTTTTGTAATACATAGATTTTTAAAAATAAAAACCTCCCGAGGAATTACCCTCGAGAGGTCTGGAGCTGGTAGTCGGACTCGAACCGATGACCTACGCATTACGAATGCGTTGCTCTACCAACTGAGCTACACCAGCAATCAACAATAAATATTATACTATAATTTTTTTTAGTTGTCAAGTGTATTTTTAAAATTTTACAGAATAATTTTACCGTCCAAAATCTTTGTAATGAAATCTTCAAATGTTTCCGCAACGGTATAACAATCTTCAAACTCGGGTTCATATCCTTGAACAATCTCTCCGCTGTCGGTGTCTATCGCATAATAGCTGTAGTCACCCTCAACATCAAGAAAAATAGGGAAGTGCCTATTCCAGAATTCCGTGATTTCTTCCTGCCATTTGATATCGTCTTCGGCGGCTTGCAGGCTCATCATTTCAAAATCATTCCAACCCCAAGAGCTCTTATAATATTCTGTATCGTAATCATTTATTGTCAAAAACCATTTGTTTTGTTCACTGTTTGTGCAATTTTTAACACCGTTGATAAAATTAAGCCATTCTTTTGAAACAGTGTATCTCTCAATAATATTATTGGGCAAAATGAAATTTTCATCGGTTAGTTCCAGTTTCCACTTGTTTTCCTTAGCCCAGTTAATAAACTTCTTGTCCATTGCATTCACCTCTGTGTCAATAATAAGTCGGAAAGCTGATATTCGCTTTATCGCATAGCTTGTAAAAGTCCTCTCCGCTGTCTGTATACTTGTAAAAACAATCATACAGTTTTATAAAATAATCGAGAGCTTCCTTAAGATACGAACAAACATACTTCTCTGCTATAATTTTCTTGGCAGTTTTAACAGTTGCTTCGTATGATTCTTTGGTAATAATGCACCCCTCAGGGAAATGATGAGCTCCCCATTCCAACCATTGTATCTGCTCATAAAAGTACAAATCAACAGTTTTTTGGTCGCATTCCTTATGTTTATATGCTTTTTGAAGTATTTTGTATGTATTATATTCAGCTTTAGTGTCAAAAGGATTATGATGTGTATTATAAATTTGAAATATCCAACGCATTTGCGGCATTTTTTCAAGCTCACACTGACGCTTCAAATAATCCCAGACAATTCGGTTAAGCTCATGTGGTAAGTGACAGGAAATGTGATAGCCGCATTTATTGCCACCGTTACGCAAAAATTTTTCGTGCTTTTCCTCGTCCAGCATTTCACGGCACAATCGGTATAAAATTTCGTCACGCTCCGATTTGGGAACACTTTTCTCAAAATCATTCACAAAACTCTTGATATAAATATTCGCTTGCTTTTTCAGACCTTTATTGTAATACTCAAAATATTTCTCAATTTCGATAGTGAATTTTTTATATCTGTTATTTTGGGTAAGTTCCATATAAAATATCCTCGTAATATATCATAAATTCCGAATCTAATAATATTATAATGCTGTCATTGGGATAGCAAAAATCCGTCCACCTCTTGCAAAATAACGTGCAGTCAATTTTCAGAGTATTATTCCTGTCGTACAGTAAAATAATATTGTCTATAATATTATTTTAAAATATCGGGGAGATAGTATCTTCTGTCTGTTGTTAGGCTTCATTGTCGCCCCAACCGAAGTCACTGATGAAAATAGGAGATTCGAACAGTTCTACTGAGCTGTTCGAATCTGATACTCTTATTTTACCGTATAAAAAGAATTAATTTTTTCAAAGTAGAGCTTCGGCTTTGCTTTTTTGCGTAGGATTATTTGGCGATTACAAAAAAGCAGTAACTATTCAGGACACTCTCTTAAAAGGAGTTTTTTCTATAAAACTGTGCCGAAAATTGGATATTTCAACAAAAATTGAATATTTATGCAAAACTCGGTGCTTGAATTTTAGAAAATTAGGGTGGTTCTGAATAGTTACAAATACTAAGGAACTGTCAGAAAATAACTTGAACATTTATACTTGTCTAATTTGCCCTGTGTGTCGTTACAACACCTTGAAATACGTCAGTATTCCTGCGG
>CACWTQ010000071.1:0-31372 GCA_902763835.1 uncultured Ruminococcus sp.
GTAAATGGCATCTGCTCCACCGCCTTTCTCTATCTAATATTATATCATATAAATTGGATTTTGCCTACCATTTTTTAGGGGACTGAATAGTTACAAAATATTTAATATTAATGAAGAAACCGATAAATAAGTCATTACAACTCAAATGGAAAAATATATCTATTTTGGTTGACAGCTTATTAACGGTTTCTTTTTTTGTTTTCAGTACATATTTTTCGGATAATAACGGGTCGGATCGCTCTACAAAAAGCTTTCCGACCTTTTTTGTTTTGTAAATAAATTCTTAGAACATTGATGTAACAGCAATTAAATTAGGAAAAGGGGCATTATGTTGGCAGGGAAAAAGCGAACACGAGTGGAAATTGGTGCTGAAATTAAGCTTTTAAGAAAAGAACACAATATGACTCAAGTTAGTCTTGGAATGAAGGTACATGTAGATTCAGCGAAAATCTCAAGATTGGAATTAGGAACAGATACAGCATTAGATACTATACTTTTAATGGATATTTGCGAAGTATTACATACTACGATGGAGAGATTATGTTATGAGCCTGTTGGTAATCAACGTGAAATTATGGCTGAAGAAGCATATATGATAATTATGAATGCTGAAAATTCCGATATAGGAACGGCTATGAAAATGTTAAGAGCATTATAAAATTCTTAAAATTCAGGAATTTTAGGGGTAAAATTTTTAAAATTCTCAAAATTTAAGAATTTTCAGGGGAAAATTCTTAAAATCCGCAAATTTTCATATAAAAAATCGTGATATAATAGTTTCAGTTCAAGGGAAGAACTCCTGTGAACCGAAAAATAACATACCAAAAGCCGGATGCATACGGCAGTGGGGTGTTCAAACAATTAACAGAAAACTACGGTATTACCATACCTAAAGTATTTTGTTGATTGATGAACACTCAGTCTGTCTATGCGTTCGGCTTTTTCTATGTAGAAAGGAGTGAGAACAAAATGCGATATACAATCAACATCACCGTTTCCAAGAAGCACGAAAACAAAGGAACAGTGAATTGCCACCACCTTACTGTCAGAGAACGTATCCTGCGTTTCCTGATCGGTAACCCGATAAAGGTTACAGTTATCGTCCCCGGAGATACTGTTGAAGCTATCACAATTAAAGAAAAGGAGAATTATTCGTATGAAATTGTATGAGATCAACGAAGAAATCGACAGACTGACCGACACAATCTACGTAGACGAAGAAACAGGCGAAGTTGTCGGAGATGTTGCCGCTATTTGCAAAGAGATTGAAACTCTCCAAATGGAAAAAAAGAAAGTTCTTGAGTATCTTGCAAAGGTTGTTTTGAACACACGTGCAGAGTCAGCCGCTCTCAAAGCCGAAGAAGAACGTCTAAAAGCTCGCAGAGAAAGACTTGACAAAAAAGCCGAAAGAGTTCTTGCAGTTATTGACCGTGAGTGCGGTGAAAAAACCGATCTTGGTGTGGCGACGCTTTCATACCGACCGTCAACAGCCGTCGAAGTTTCCGACAACAAAAAGGCTGTATATTGGCTTATGATTAACGGACACATGAACTGCTGCAATATGCAGGAGCCTAAAGTAGCGAAAACCGCAGTAAAAGAGCTGATTAATTCAGGCGTGGAAGTACCCTTCTGCAAAGTCGTTGAAAACCGCAATTGCAGTTTGAAGTAAAGGAGTGAGATTTTGATGTTAAAAATCACGGAAGGCACAGTCAACAGAGCTTTAAAAGTGGTTATTTACGGCAGCGAAGGTATCGGCAAAACAACGATTGCATCGAAATTTCCGAGTCCGCTCTTTATCGATACAGAAGGCGGCACGTCACAGCTTAATGTCCGCCGTATTGACCGACCGAAGTCTTGGGAAGAACTTCTAAATATCATTAAAGAAGTAGCTGCCAATCCCGATATTTGCAAGACGCTCGTGCTCGATACCGCAGATTGGGCGGAGCGATTGGCTGTCGACAAGGTTTGCAGAGAGTACAACATTACATCAATTGAGAGTGCGAACTACGGAAGGGGATATGTTTATCTCGCAGAAGAGTTTGATAAGTTTCTCAAAAAGTGTGACAGTCTGATTGACGCAGGAATTAACATTGTGATGACCGCTCACGCTAAAATGCGAAAGTTCGAGCAGCCTGATGAACAGGGAGCTTATGACAGATGGGGGCTTAAGTTATCAAAACAGGTAGCTCCACTTCTTAAAGAATGGTGCGATATGCTGCTTTTTGTAAACTACAAGGCGTATGTTGTCACTACAGAAAACAAGACGAAAAAGGCACAGGGCGGCAAGCGTGTCATTTACACGTCACATCACCCTTGCTGGGACGCTAAAAACCGCCACGGTCTGCCCGATGAAATGGAGCTTGATTTTAAAAATCTTGAACATCTCTTCACCGCTGAAAATACAGCACCGAAGCCGCAAACACAGTCCGAAGCAACCGCCGACTGACCTATTGATAAGCTTCATGCTTTGATGAAGAAAAACAGTGTCACCGAAGCGGAAATTCAAAAGATTGTTTCAAACAAGGGACATTATCCGCTTGACACTCCAATCAGCGAGTATTCAGACAAGTTCATTAAGGGTTGGCTGATCAAGCATTGGAGCAAGATTTTGGAAATGATTATAGACAGCAAACTTGATTAATTGACAGGAGTGATTATTTATATGAAAGAGTATTTGAACAACGACATTGGTCTTGATTGGGACGATGTGATTGAAAATGACGGGAAAGAGTTTATTGTTCTTAGCGAGGGAGATTACAATTTCACCATCACCGACTTCGAAAGAGGACGTACAAAGGGCTCTGATAAGATGAAACCTTGCAACATGGCAATACTCACTTTGAGAGTGGATTCCGATAAAGGTACAGCTTTTATTCGCACACAGATCGTTCTTAACAGAAAATGTGAGTATAGAATTAGCAGTTTTTTCCGTTGTATTGACAGAAAAAGGCAGGGCGAGCGTGTAGCTATGGACTGGAATGATTTGATAGGCGAGCGTGGCAGGGCTCATTTCAAGCCGGGAACATACACGGATAATGACGGAAAAAGCCGTGAAAAGACAGATGTTTCTTACTTTAT
Organism: uncultured Ruminococcus sp.; assembly: GCA_902763835.1. Lineage (GTDB taxonomy): Bacteria > Bacillota > Clostridia > Oscillospirales > Acutalibacteraceae > RUG592. The sequence continues at coordinate 3,079 of CACWTQ010000071.1, forward strand.
CGACTACAATCCGAACCGTGGAGATATGAAAAATCTCGGTGAGTTTTTCGATTCAAAAGCGTATGAGTATAGTATGATACAGGCTATTTGCGACGGATATTTATGCCCGATAAAGGCTCAAATGATACCGTTGGAACTTGATATTAAAAATGTAGGAATATCAAACGGAGATTATTCCGCAGGTGATATCGGACACGCATTAGAGCCGTATTTGCATCAAATTGCTGCTGAAATGAAAAAATGCTGTCAGGGCAGAAAAACGGTAGTATTTTTACCGCTGATAGCAATATCGCAGAAGTTTTGCAAAATCCTTAATGAAATCGGCTTTAAAGCTGCGGAAGTCAACGGCAGCAGTGACGACAGAGCAGAAGTTCTTTTTGATTTTGAAAACGGAAAATATGACGTTTTATGCAATTCAATGCTTTTAACGGAAGGGTGGGACTGCCCAAGCGTTGACTGTATCGTTGTTTTACGACCTACAAAAAATCGTTCTCTCTATCAGCAAATTGTCGGCAGAGGCTTGCGTTTATATCCCGGAAAAGAACACTTGTTATTGCTTGATTTTCTGTGGTTGACAACAAGACACGACCTTTGCAAGCCGTCATCACTCATCAGTAAAAATGATGAAATTGCCGAAAAAATCGACAAGCAGATTGAAGATACAGGCGAATTCGATTTGATAGAAGCCGAAGAAAATGCCGAACGTGATGTGTTAGCAGAAAGAGAAGAAGCCCTTGCAGAAGAGCTGCGAAAGCTCCGAACACGCAAAAAGCAATTTGTAGACCCGTTGCAGTATGCACTTTCCATTGCCACTGAAGATTTGGCGACATATACACCTATTTTTGATTGGGAAATGAAACCGCCGGCTAAGGCACAGCTTTCCATGATTTCAAGCAGGGGAGTAGACACCGATTGCGTTACCTGTGCCGGTTACGCTTCAATGCTTATCGACAAGCTTATCCGTAGACAGGAAGCGGGTCTTTCAACGCCTAAACAAATACGTTTGCTTGAAAAATACGGTTTCCGAGAAGTAGGTACGTGGGAATTTTCACAGGCGAGCAATATGATTTCAATGCTTGCAAGACACAACTGGAGATTGCCAAACGGACTTATTAAGAAGTGGTTTACAAGCGAAATATTGCCTACTGTGAGAGCAAAAACAGAGGGTGTATCTTTGGAGAATTTGCTCGATAACCCTGAATTTATTATTGCTGTATTAAAGAAACTCCAATCGGAGATGGATTCAAAAAAAGCAGCAGAAGACGAGAAGTCCGCTCTTATCAGCGAGAATGCCGCACTCAAAATCGAAAACGCAAAAATCAAGCGTCAGTCCGAGATAGCGGCTTGACGAGCAGGAAACAACGGAGGCAGAAGACAATGAATAATTTACAGCTTAATATGATTGTAAGACAGATTGTACACGAGAATTGTATTGATAAGGCAGTTGAAATGCTCAACCGTGCAAAAGCGTACAGAGAAACGCACAGCATTCGCATTTGTCAAATTTTAAAATTTGCTCATTTATAGTAAGATGGATAAATTATTCCTCTACGGTGAAATTTTTCAGGGCGATAGGAACTCCTAATAGTTTCGCTGTTCATTTTGGCGGTAAAATGTATAAAATTAACAAATTAAATTCCGGAATTTTTTTGCAAAATATGTATTTACAAAAATTTAATTTGGCGTTATAATGATAATTAATTAGTTGGTATAAGGTTCATTGTGACGAAGAATTGCTTAAACATTCCTTTGAACCTAAATTAAGTTTTGTATATTTGAAAATTTTAATTTTATTAAGAAACGAGGAATCTTAATTATGACAAAAAAAAAATACATAGCTCCGGGCATGGAAATTGAAGTGTTGGATATTGAAGATGTCATTGTAACAAGTAATGAAAGTCCCAATAATGAAAGGTGGGAAGAATGGCCTGATGAAGGGTCTGGTGAAGGGTCTGGTGAAGGGTCGAATGGCTTCTGAAGCTGGTGGTAGTCATGAGTAGTATTAACAGAACTCTTGATAATAAATCTGCTATGAAGCCATGAATATAACTTTGATAAACCAATCAAAACAAAACTCGGGCATCGCTTTTTTTAGCGATGCCTGTTTTTTTACATTTTGTATTTGCATTGTAAATTGTGATAAAGTTCAGCTAATATATTTGTGTATAATGATAAATCGCTAAAATCTAAAAAAAAGTATTGAAAAAAATAAAAAAGAATGCTATAATAATATTGTTAATATGCATTACTGTAAGTTTCTTGGTTGGGCGGTGAATGTCGCTCACTGTAGGTCAGGCAGTAAAAGACTAATGTGCGGAGGTTAAAGTTCTATGAAGTTGATTCTTTTGGTTGGATTTTATGGAAAACTATCCTCCGCTGATGCTTTCGGTTAGCATACTAAATTCTTATTTTTATGGAGGTAAAATTATGAAGACAAAATCTTTGCGAATCGGCAAAAGATCATTGTCGTTGGCTCTCTCTCTTTTGATGATGGTATCGACGATTTTTGTCGGTTCGTTTGGCACGGCTGATGCTCGTACTGTTGACGGCACAGCAGTGAGTGACGTTATTGAAGATGTTGCATCTGCCAATGATAAGTCTATTGATCTTGACGTTTCCGAAAACGTTTCAAAAGCAGATGATAATACTCTTGTAGTTGATGTTGATGCCGATTCAATTTCTTCTCAGTTGAACGGTACAAATCAGTCTGCTAGCACAAGCAAGAAAACTGCTGCGGTTTCAAATAAGAAGTCGGAGAAGGTTCTTCCGGAAAGTTCGGGTGATTCTACTATTTCTACTATAACATATGCTGATCTTGCTAATAAGCCTATTGAAGTAGGAAAAAGGCGTGTTTTGGTTGAAGAAAAGGCTGACTTTACTGCTTGGATGGAGACTACACCTTGGATATACGCATTTGACTCAAGTAATAAGCCTACAAATGGCGTATGGAATTCTCATCCTAAGATGACAGTGGTCACAGATTCTAATTTTTATCGTTTATATTATTACGATATTTCAGACAATGCGACAGGTGTTGTTCTAACTAATGCTAATTATTCCGATGACTATCATCCCGAAAATCAAACAACAGATATTAATCTCGCAGGTAGGAGTAATACGGTATTAATAACTTTATATGGTAATAATCAAATTAACGATGGCAATGATAAAGGAAAGCGTAACAATCTGAGCGTCAGTGATTACACATTTGAAAACAAACCATTAACCGGAAATGTAACTGTTTATGCTAAAACCGGTACAATCCGTGATAAGATTGGTTACAACTCTAACGGATACGGTAACTTTGATAAGTACTCCAAGTTGGCTAAATCAGTTAATATTACTTACAAGGATGGTCCTGATTTGACTGTTGAAAGATCTTGGGGTTATGATCAAGATGATAGTAGGATTGAAATGCCTACAGGTGGTGAGCGTTTAGCATATGCAAATGTTGCCAGAAAAAAAGATTTTACCGTAACAGTTGAGCTGAAAGAGAATTATAAAAATACGTACTATGTAAAAGCTTTCTGCATTAACGGTGATTCCTATAATATAATAGACGAGGACACTGCTAAAAAACAAAATGGTGTGTACACATGTACATATAGAATATCCGATAGAGAAACTGGTCCTATTGAAATTACACCGATTTACTATTACTTTGAAAATAATAGTAGCGATGATTACATTACTTTCTCTGTAGAAGATTTTACCGAAGATGTAAAATCTATTTGGGGTAATACGGTTGCTTGCTATGCTTATTATGGTGTTGCAACTGACTATAGTGGTAACAACACATTGACAGGCGATAGAGCACCGGCAAATAATGATGATAAACCTGCTCTTGGTGGTTATCCGGGTCAGCCAATGGTTAAGATCAATGGTATCTATTATATGCAGATTCCGAAAACGGTCAATGGTAAAAATATTGAAGGCATTACCTTGAACAACTATATTTGGGACGATATTCATGCTCAAAAAATAAACGGTCTTGGTATAACTAATGACGCTGACAAGAATGAAGAACAAATACAATTAGCTAATGCCCAGACATATGACTACGATGACTTTGCAGCATTAGCTCAGCGTGACACAGATAAAATTGTATTCCGCTTTAAGTACAGAACTTATAATAATTATCACAAAGAGGGAGATACTAAAGGTAATTCTTCTATAGGTAATCCCCTTGACGATAATACTTACAAAGTTGAAAATTTCAGCAATAATCTTGATTCTTTTGTTACTTGTGCAAATGGTAACGGTTGGGAAGTTTTGACCGACTATGAGGGTTATCCTGTAGACCTTTTTGCAAGACGTTTTGACAGCGGTGAAAAAGATGTTAATGGTAATGTTATCTGCCAAACTCAAAATGATGTCAACAAGACAAGCACTGATACAGTTTATGTAGTATCTAACGGTTATGAGCCGTACTATTACGGAGACAATGCTGCCAATAAGTATATCGGTCAGTATGCTACAAAATGGTATGTTTATACCAAAGACAGTAATGGTCTATATAAATATATTGGTGCACTTCCGCCGTCAGCGTTCCTGACAGGAATAAACAAAGCTAAAGAGGTTCCGGTTACCCCTAATGAACAACTTAATGCAAGTGCAGATACTAATTCTGATTCGTTCCTAAGCTATCTAAAAGATAACGGAACTTTTAAAGCCGGTAAGATTTCAGAAAACCTTGCAACGGCAGAATGGAATGAATATCAAACAATCTATAATGAATGTGCCGGCAAGCATGTTGTAATTGCTTACGAATCCAATATATACGCAGAGGGTAGGTCTGGTACTACAAGAAACCCCGGTTTCAGATGCGACGGACGTTGGACATATTCAAAACCGAACGAGAAAATTAACGCTAAGATTAAAATTCAAATCATTGATGAAAATGGCGATATTGTAGTACAAGAAAAAGGCGATACAAAGAGCTATTTTGACGAATTTACTGCCGATGGTTCACACATTGGTAGCAAAACAAGAGCCAATGCTTACTTCACGAATGAGGGCTATTATGGAGCTACCGAGCAGACAGATGTAGAGAAGAGTCTGACCGAAAAGTTCACATTCGTTGCTGATGAAAATTCTACCGGTACTGACGGAAAGTATTATATCTTTAGAGGTTGGTATGTGTACACAGGTGATACAACCTACACTGATGGTACTACGCACAGTAATGAGTATACTGAAGTAAATGTAGGCGATGATATATTTAATATCAATGGTGAAAGATTGAAAGATGCCAGTGTTACTCTTGTAGCAAGATATGAGGAAGTAGATCCTAGTGAAGTCCTCAGAGTTTCGCACAGCTTGCTTTCTTCTATTACAGATGACCAAAATACACCTGTAGTTCATAACGGTGAAGGCGAAACTGAGGTTACTGTAAAAATTCTTGATGCAAACAATAATATTGCTTGGGAAAAAACAGGTACTGATGTAACTGTTCCGGCAGATATTCTTGCTAGATATAAGGATTTGGACGGCTACAAAGTAGAAGTAACTCTTACAACAAAAACAGACGACAATACATCAGTTGTTGGCGTTTACCGCAGAGAAAAGAATTCTGAACCCGCCTCTTACGCTTACAACTACTACAAATCCGGTTTAGGTCCTAAAGAAAATGACTCCACAGGAGAAAATATTAAAGATAAAGATTCTGAGTCTATCAAAGCTCCGAGCAGCAATACAATTGGTACAAACACAGTAGGTAACGTAAAAACATCAACAGTTGTTTACACTTATGATTTCAGTAATTTGTACGAGCAAGATGGTGGCAAAAATACCACTCTTAAAACAAACTCGCTTGCTTACTTCTCTGATCCTGAGTATAATGCTCTTGTAATCACTCATGACCTCTATTCAAATGATGCAGTTGCTCCTAAGGACGATAATTCACCTAAAACACACAACGGTACAATCAGTGCACTTGGTGTAACAGTTAGTATTGTTGATAAAAATGGCAATGTTGTAAAAGATGACAATGATAATGATATCACTTTTGACGGTTCAGGTACAGATACATCAAAATCTGTAAAACTTACATCTGAGCTTCTTGAAAAGTATAAAGATAAAGATAAAGGTTATCAGATTAAAATAACACTCCCTGCAACAGCTGGTGAGAATAGTGCAGTAGATGCTGTATACCGCAAAGATAGTTCTAACAACGGTATTTCTTATGTTGAATCCAACAAAGAGAATAATACAGGTTGGACTGTAGAGGGCGATTACGGCAACAGTAATACACCTAAGACATATTATTATAACATTTCAGAGTTGTTCACTAACGGTTCACTCAATACCGATTCGATTCTGTTCTTGTCTGATGCAAGCAGAGTAATCACAATAGAATTCAAGTACTATGACCGTGATAAGACAGATAAACAAACTGCAACAATCAACACTACAGAAACAACAGTTACATTTGAGAACGTTCCTGTTTTCAAAGATAATGTTACAAATGCAATTGCAAACGCACTCATCAACGATGAAAACAATACTATGCAGAAAATTGGTAATATCCTTGATGAGTACCGCTTCTGGACAACACAAACCGAGGCAATAGGCGATGATGGTGTTAAGTCCTTGCCGAACTATCGTGCAGACAGCACAGGTAAAACAGCTTACAAAGATACAAAAGATGACAACGGTGATGAAGTATATTATAACTATTATATTATAACTATACTCAGCACACCGACCCATATGGCAGATTCTGTGGTGAACCTGGTTATGGCAAATTAACTGTTGACAATGACGGCAAAGAAACGACTGAAACGACTGAAACGTTTAAAGTTACAGAAGGTGCATGGGTAACATATTACAACGGTAATGACGAAATTGATTTAGAAGAAGCTGAAAATGACAAAGGAATTTGTAAAAACCCGAATGTTACAAGAGTAGTAATCTGGGCATACAACACACCTAAGCGTTATAATGTTGATGTACTTGTTCCTAAGTCTGATGCTACGTTGGAGAACTCAGTAGATTACAAAGCAGGAAATGCAGAATCATCTGTAAAAGTATATTACGTTACAAATGAAGAAGCTGAGACTAAAGCTAATCCTAGTCTGAGAAATCAGGTAGGCTTCTACAACCAAAGACTTGACCGTGAAGACGATGAGGCTTACAATACCATATATCATTCAAATGATCCTGCTGCATACCTTACAAATTATGGTATTGAAGATGTCTTCTTGGGTAAATCGATTACTTCCGCTCCGAAAGCAAAGGACAGCAATGGTAACGAGCTTGTATTTGACGGTTGGTATGTTCTTAACTCTGATAATACATTAACCAAGATTTCTTCCGAGGAAACTTACGGTAACAGAATTACAACTCCGCTTACACTTGTTGCAGGCTACAGAGAGGTAAAGTCAACAGATGTAGGTGTTTCCGTAACTAAAAACGGCGTTGACTATTACGTTGACGGCAATGGTAAACAGAAAGTTCGTTTGAATACCGAGCTTAATGTTTATGGTGCTGAAGATAAAGATTTGAAGATTAAGCAAGTTGCTGCAATCTATGTAAGATTGAATAGTGAAACTGAAATTAACAATGATGTTATCGAAGCAGTAAGAAATAAGTTGAATACTCCAGGTATTTTTACTACTACTTATATGTCGGGTTCTGACGAAGTCCAAGTTAATGGCAAAGTAATTCGCTATAACTACACAGTAGGTAATGATGTTACTCTTACAAACAAAAACAGAGTTCAGTTTGTATTGGGTATGTCGGCTAGCTCCTTCAACGGTGGTACTAACTCTAAGATTCTTGCATTCGGTGCAATTGAATATAAGGACAACGACAACTGGATTTACAGCGACAACTGTGCAGTATTTGACGGCAATGTGATTACAACACAAACACCTGGCAGTTATAAGACTCCAAACGCAAGCACAGCTGCAAGTGCAGATGTTTCTAATGTTGTTGTAGTTCCTGAATTTCCTGAAAATGATTAATTTATAAATCCTATTGATTTCTAATCAATATACAAACTAAAATGTTTGGAACGTCGAATTTTCGGCGTTCCAAATTTTGTTTAACCCAAAACAAAAGGATTTAACCATTTATACCAATTCTCGTTTCAAGAGTAGATAAAGATTTGAGTGAAACAGTATTAAACTTTTGTCTATTTTTCAAGCATGCAGTTTCCGAAGCGGCGGCGAATGAGTTGCTAGTGCTGTATAGTCGCTTGTCGCAGCGAGTGATTATAATGAACCCATAAATCAAGACAAGGGATTGAAAAAAACAAGTGGCTTTATCGTATGATTCCGATTATAGGGTTGATGTACAAAAGCTTTGCAACCCATAAGAAAGAATGTATGCAGGCTTTGGAGCAGTCGGAAAAAGAAATAATAAATTGGATATTGGCAGAATAAAAAGTAACCCAATCGGACTAAAAATGTCTGATTGGGTTACAATAAATTTACTTCCTGTGTTATACTGTAAATATACGTTAGTAAAATCTAACTTAGTTTATACAAACGAAAGGAAGAAAATTATGAGCAAAAAAGAAAAGAAAGGCTTAAACGGACGTGATTTAATCAACATAGGAATTTATTCGGCAATCTATTTTGTAATAGTTATGGCATTCGCTATGACAGGTCTAATTCCTATTATGCTTATTTTGCTGTCGTCGATGATTGCGATAGTCGGCGGTATTCCGTTTATGCTGTTTCTCACAAAGGTAAAAAAGTCCGGTATGATTTTGATTATGAGTCTTATTATGGGAATATTAATGTTTGTTACGGGTATGACGTGGATGCCTATTCCTTTTGCGGCTGTAACAGGAATTCTTTCTGAGCTTGCATACAGAGGCGGCGGATATAAGAGTATAAAATCTGCTGTTCTGACGTGCGGTATATTTCCGCTTTGGGCAGTCGGAAATTATCTTCCGCTGTTTTTGCAGAGAGAGCAATATTTTGCTGACAGAACAAGCTACGGTCAGGAATACATAGACTCTGTTATGAATTTCACTTCCAATTGGATGTTTTTCGTGCTTGTTATTATGACGTTTGTGTGCGGAATTATCGGTGGCTTAATCGGAAAGGTTCTGCTTAAAAAGCATTTCAAGAAAGCAGGTATTGCTTAAATGGCTGATAAAAAGAGTTTTCTTGACCCACGCACAAAGCTGCTGCTTGTATTTATAGAAGCTGTTCTTGTGCTTGCCACGGCAGGCGGCGAGCGGTTAGTTATTTTTAAGGATATATTTGCGGTATTGCCGTTTTTACTGTTAGTGACCGCAAAAAGATATAAAACCTGTTTCATAGGCGGAGCGATTTTTGCTGCTGTGATTTTTTTTGAATATTCGGTATTTCCAAATTCAACAGGAACAGTCGCTGCATTTCTAGTTGTAATAGTCACGGTTGTAACAAGATTTCTGCCTGCATATCTTATGGGTTCATATGTAATACAAACAACAAAGGTTAGCGAGTTCAAGGCGGCAATGGAAAAGCTTCACATTCCCGATGAGATTACAATTCCTATGTGCGTAATGTTCCGATTTTTTCCGACTGTCAAAGAGGAAAATTCTTCAATCCGTGCGGCAATGAAAATGCGTGGGATAGGCTTGGGCGGAAGAAAATTATCCCATATTGTGGAGTATCGTCTTGTACCGATGATTTCCTGTTCTGCAAAAATCGGAGAGGAACTGTCTGCGGCGGCTCTTACAAGAGGTCTTGGAAAGTCGAGAAAAAGAACGAATATCTGTAAAATAGGTTTTGGAATATTTGATTATCTTGTATTTGCACTTGCCGTTGTTACACTTATTTATTGGATATTGGGGGTGGTTAGATGATTAAATTTGAACACGTTGATTTTACATACGAAGCCAATCCCGAGGAAAAAAGCCTTTCCGATATTACTCTTGAAATCACAAACGGAGAATGTGTTCTTTTAACAGGCGAATCGGGCTGCGGAAAATCCACCTTACTTCGATTTTTGAACGGTTTAATACCAGAATTTTATAACGGCGAAAGAAAAGGAAAAATCGTTGTCTTTGAAACGGAAATTTCAGATACTGAAATATATGATTTTGTGGGAAAGATAGGCACTGTATTTCAGAATCCGAGGTCACAGTTTTTCAATGTCGATACAACAAGTGAGCTTGCTTTTGGCTGTGAGAATCTTGCAATGCCTGAAAACGAAATACTTTCAAGAATAGATAAAACGGTTTCGGATTTTAATATCGATACTTTAATGAACAGAGATATTTTTGAATTATCTGGCGGTGAAAAGCAGAAAATCGCTTGTGCGTCTATTGATGCTCTTAGACCCGATATAATTCTTCTTGATGAACCGTCAGCGAATCTTGATTACGACAGTGCGGAAAATCTGCGGCAGATGATTAAACTTTGGAAGAGTGAGGGCAAAACAATTTTAATTGCCGAACATAGAATTAATTATGTATGGGAACTTGCAGACCATATTATTGTGATGAATAGGGGAAGTGTTGTTCGGAATTTAGGTAAATCGGAAATAGGCAGATTTACCGAGGATATGTGCAGGAAATACGGATTGCGGACTCTTAAAAGAACATCTCCGGTTGAATTGGCAATAGAACATAAAAGGAACTCCTATAATAATGAGTTCATAGAACTAACAAATTTTTCATATTCTTACAAAAGCAAAAAGAATGTTTTGGATATACAAAAGCTTCGTATTCCTCAAAATAAAATTACCGCCATTGTCGGTGCTAACGGAGCAGGAAAGACTACGTTTTTGGAATGTCTGTGCGGCATAAGAAAAAACAAAGGTATTATGTACCTTGACGGAAAAAAGTATAACAGCAAGCAAAGACTAAAAGAAATCTTTATGGTTATGCAGGACACAAATCATCAGCTGTTTACGGAATCTGTTCTTGACGAGGTTCTTATAAGTATGCCCGAGGAAAACGAGGACAGAGCAAAGGAGATCCTCAAAGAGGTTGACCTTTTGGAATTTGCAGACAGACACCCGATGTCGCTTTCTGGCGGACAAAAACAGCGAGCCGCACTTGCCTGTGCTATCGCTTCCGAAAGACCTATACTTTTGCTTGACGAACCCACAAGCGGACTTGATTTTAAGCATATGCTTGAAGTATCAAAAATTCTCAACCGCTTGAAAGAACAGGGGAGAACTGTTATAACCGTTACGCACGACAGCGAATTCATAGAAAATTGCTGTGATGAAATCATCATGCTGAACGAGGTGAAAGAATGAGTGATAATCCGCAAACTATATGGAAAGCATTTCGCAAAATCGGAGATATAGGCACATACAGATTAATTGTCGATACGGAGGACTGCGTAGTTATTCGTGTTGAAAATGAATCTGGTGAGGGAGATATGATTATATATCAGGTGTTCGACGGTGTATATCTGATGTATAATGACTTTCATATGGAATATTATAATTCAGAATATCAGACAATAGAAACTGTTCTTGTGGTTGATTATTGCCGTGAGGGCAGTCTAACAATGGAATGTGACAACGGTTTTTATCAAGTAAAAAAAGCGGGTAATGTGTGCATTGATAACCGTGTTCACCATAAGGGAATTGTGCGTTTTCCGACAAAGCATTTTCATGGAATCACTATAGGCTTTGAAAGTGACCTTGCGGTTGAATCGCTGTCAAAGGAGGCTCACGGCATTGACATTAGCCTTGCGGAGATTAGAGATAAATTCTGTAAGGGGCAGGGTGCTTTTATTATTAGTGAAAATAAAAATTTGAAAAGTCTTTTTACCGATTTGTACCATGTTCCCGAAAGAGTAAGAAGCAATTATTTTCGGGCAAAGGTTCTGGAACTTCTTGTTTGCCTGTCCGCAATGGAAATAGACGATAAAGAAAGCGAAAAGGCATATTTTTATAAAGACCAGATTGAAAAGGTTGGAGCGATAAAACGGCTTATTACCGAGGATTTAAAGGAAAATTATACGATTGAGGAGCTTTCAAATCGTTTTGCCATTTCTCAGACCTCACTTAAAAATTGTTTTAAAAGTGTTTACGGAAAACCGATTTATTCCTATCTGACCGAATACCGTATGCAGAGGGCGGCGGAGCTTTTGATTGGAAACCCCGATATTTCAATAGGTGACATTGCATTCACTGTAGGCTATGAGAGTGCCGGAAAATTTTCGGGAGCATTTAAAAAACTTATGGGAATGACGCCTAAAGAATACCGGAATCAGCCACATTGACGAAAGGAGTTTGAATTGTGGAAGAAAAGAAGAAACAGAAAAGTATTTTTAATTATATATTTCAATTTGCAGGCGATTTCAAAAGCAAATATATTGCGAGTGTAATTTTCGCATTTATCGGAGTAATATTTTCGCTTGTGCCGTATTTGCTTATGGGCGATATTGTCAAGCGGCTTATTCAGGGAGAAAGTGATTTTTCGATATATTTGAAAGAATCGGGAATAATGGCGGTGTGTTGGATTTTGAGAGTAGTGTTTCATACGCTGTCTACAAATACATCGCACAAAGCGACTTTCCTAGTGATTGGAAATGTTCGAATTGCACTTTGCGACAAGCTGTCAAGACTTCCTCTTGGAACGGTTCTCGACACTCCGTCGGGTTCAATGAAGAATATTATTGTAGAAAGAGTTGACTCAATGGAACCCGTTCTTGCTCACGTTGTTCCCGAATTTACATCAAATATTGCCGCGCCGATATTGATGTTTATCTATCTGTTGACGATAGATTGGAGAATGGCACTGCTTTCGCTTGCTACTCTGCCTGTTGCCATGGTGTGTATGGCGGTAATGTTTAAGGATTACGAAACACCATTCAGAAGAACGCAGGAAACTACAAAAATTCTGAACGATACCGCAGTTGAATACATAAACGGTATCGAGGTAATCAAGGCCTTTGGAAAAGCTGAAAGCTCGTATCAAAAATTCGTTGACGCTGCAAAGGATAATGCGGAAAGCTTCATTGACTGGATGAAATCGTGTATAGTTCCGTTTGCACTTGCAATGGTTATAGCACCGTCAACTATGCTTGCTGTTCTGCCCGTAGGTGCGATTTTTACCATTAAGGGCAGTCTTGCATTAACAGATTTTGTTATGATTATTGTGCTTGCATGCGGACTTGTTGCACCGCTTATTACGGTTATGGGATATAATGACGACATCGGAAAGGCGACATCTATTTTTGGAGAGATTGACGATATACTTGCACTTGAAGAGCTGAACCGCCCCGAAAAGAGTAAAGCTGTACCTAAAAATCACAGTATAGAGCTTTCTGACGTTCACTTTGGATATAAGGAAAAAGAGGTTCTTCACGGAATTAATCTCACGATACCCGACGGCAGTGTTACCGCACTTGTGGGACCTTCGGGCAGCGGAAAGTCTACAGTTGCAAGGCTTATCGCTTCGCTCTGGGACGTAAAGAACGGCAGTATAAAAATTGGGGGAGTTGATATCCGTGATATGTCGCTTGATGATTATAACTCTCAGATTGCGTATGTGTCGCAGGATAATTTCCTGTTTGATACAACTATTCGTGAAAATATCCGTATGGGTAAAGGCTTATATCACTGCTATTCCGTAATGCCCCTTGTAAAAGAGGCTCAACAAGGCTATGAGAATATGATACAATATTGTAAATGCAGAAATTAAAGAAAAAATCAATAGAGGTGTGTCATAATGCACGAGTATTATGAAAAGAACAAAAAGAAATACAGAAAAGGAATGAACAGTTTTCTTAAATTGATTTCAAACTTTGATTTTTAGCAAATCTTCAATATTTTCTTCTTTCATTGACTTTTTCAAAGTACGAACACTCTTATCACAAAGTCCTGTTAATTCTGTTATTTCAGAGTTTGGAACACCTACTGATATCAAGATCATACTCACTAATCTTGGTTTGACCGACAAAAGCCCAAATTCAAAAAGCCGTTCGTCATCATGCACAATAAATGGTTGGATTTTAAGTCAATAGCAAAAGAAAAAAGGACTTTTGGGTTGCTTTTTAAGTCTTTTATTGTTCATTTTGCCAAACTCAATTTTGAAAAGGTACTTTTGTCAGTCTAACCAATCTTTTAGCAATAGTAATCGATATGAATAGTTGAAGAAAATTTATAATTACTGTAATAACTTTTAATGTATTATTGTTTTCTGTTGTTTCCTTGTTTCTTACCTCTTTGTTGCTCTTTTTCATAAAGTCACGTCCTCTCATATCAATTTTATCATATAGAGGGTGATTTGTACAGGGGGTAAGGAACGGTTAGGAAATAAGTTGAACAATTTAGACGCAGGATAATTTGTTCTGTGTTAGGCACAACACCGCAGGAATACTGACGTATTTCAAGGTGTTGTAACGACTTCCTAAGGGCATGATACAGTAGGGAAGGTTCAGCCCGATTTCCCAACAGGCTCTAATGATTTCATACCTTTTGTTGGAGCGTGTAAAGATGTTTATGCGGTATTTCTTTTCAAGCTCGTAAGTTGCCGAAGTCAGGCTTGGCTGTGAGATATAAAGCGATTTTGCGGCTTCCGTGACAGAACCTTTTATTACATATTGCAGCTGTTTCAGTGTCATTGTTGTTTCTCTTTAAAAATAGATTTCAAAATCATTATAACATATACCATAGAAAAAATCTATGATAAAGATAAATTTTTTATATTTTACATACTAAAAAGATAGGCTTATAATGTATTTCGGAAAGTTCTTTTAGGAGAACAAATAAAAATAAAAGGGAGAAAACAGAAATGAAAACATCGGTTATAGGTTTCCCGAGAGTGGGAGAGCTTCGTGAATTGAAGTTCGCAACGGAAAAGTATTGGCGTGGAGATATTTCTGAAAAGGAACTCCGTGATACGGCAAAGGATATCAGAAAGAATAATTGGAGCATTCAGCAGGGTAAAGGCATTGACTTTATTCCGTCCAATGATTTTTCTTTCTATGACAATCTTCTCGACACTGCGTATGCGTTCAACATAGTTCCGAAAAGATACAAGGAACTCGGACTTTCCGATATTGACACATACTTTGCAATGGCAAGAGGTTATCAGGGCGAAAAGGGTGACGTTAAAGCTCTTGCTATGAAGAAGTGGTTTAACACAAACTACCATTATATGGTACCTGAATTTGACGACGGTACGGAAGTTAAGCTTGCAGGTACAAAAGCTTTGGACGAATACAGCGAGGCTAAGGCTCTCGGCATTCAAACAAAAACCGTAATTGTAGGACCTTTTACTCTGCTTAAGCTTACAAGATTTACGGGCAGCACAAAAGCCGAGGATATTTCCGACAGTCTTGCGGAAAGCTATACTGAGCTTATTTTGAAGCTTTCGGCAGCAGGTGTAGAGTGGGCTCAGCTTGATGAGCCTTATCTTGTCCGTGACTTAACGGAAGAGGATATTGCTTTGTTTGAAAAGCTGTATAAAAAAATCTTGTCCGAGAAAAACGTGAAAATCCTCTTGCAGACTTATTTCGGTGATGTGAGAGATATTTACGGAAAACTCATATGTTTTGACTTCGACGCAGTCGGACTTGACTTTATCGAGGGCAGAAAGACAGCCGAACTCATTAAGGAGTACGGTTTCCCGAAAGATAAAATCCTTTTTGCAGGACTTCTTAACGGAAAGAACATTTGGAGAAACAGCTATAAGAAAACACTTAAAACAATCTTCGACCTAAAGGCACTCGGCATTAACACTGTTCTCTCGACATCTTGTTCACTTCTTCATGTACCGTTTACACTCAGAAACGAGAGTAAGCTTCCGCAGAAATATACGGAGCATTTCGCATTTGCGGAGGAAAAACTTTCGGAGCTTTCGGCACTGTCGTCACTTGCCGAGGCAGAGAATTTTACGGAGATAGCAGGCAATTCAGAGTACACAGCAAACGATGAATTGTTTAAGAACAGACCCGACGTTGTTATAGAAAAAGTACAGAATCGTGTAGACAATATCAAGGAAATCGATTACACAAGACTTCCCGTTTTCGAGGAGAGAGAAAAAATTCAGAAAGGGGTCTTCCACCTCCCATTGTTCCCGACAACCACTATAGGTTCGTTCCCTCAAACACAGGACGTTAAACAAAACAGAAGTTCGTTCCGTAAGGGTGAAATAACTTTGGAGCAGTACAAGGATTTTAACAAAAAGAAAATCCTGTCGTGTATTCGTGAGCAGGAGGAAATCGGTCTTGACGTAATCGTACACGGAGAGTACGAACGAAACGATATGGTAGAGTACTTCGGCGAGCATTTGGAGGGTTATCTCTTCACGGAAAAAGCGTGGGTGCAGTCGTACGGCACACGCTGTGTAAAGCCGCCGATTATCTGGGGCGACGTAAGCAGACGTGAAGCAATAACTGTAGAGTGGTCGGCATATGCAAAAAGCTGTACCGACAAGCCTGTTAAGGGTATGCTCACAGGACCTGTTACAATTCTCAATTGGTCTTTCCCGAGAGAGGATATCTCCGTTAAGGAAAGTACACTTCAGATTGCACTTGCTATCCGTGACGAAGTGCTTGACCTTGAAGCCAACGGCATTAACATCATTCAGATTGATGAAGCGGCTCTGAGAGAAAAACTTCCACTGAGAAAGTCCGATTGGTATTCGCAGTACCTTGATTGGGCAATTCCTGCATTCAGACTTGTTCACAGCGGTGTGAAACCTGAAACTCAGATTCATACGCATATGTGCTACAGCGAGTTCACGGATATTATTTCGGCTATCGACAATATGGACGCAGATGTAATTACATTTGAAGCGTCACGTTCCGATTTGCTTATTCTCGATTCCTTAAAGGCGAATAACTTCAAGACGGAGGTAGGTCCGGGAGTTTATGATATACATTCCCCGAGAGTTCCGTCGGAGGAGGAGATTGTTTCAGCACTTGAAAAAATGCTTGGAAAAATCGATAAAGAGAAGCTTTGGGTAAATCCCGACTGCGGACTTAAAACAAGAGGAGAAACGGAAACAAAAGCGTCACTTCTAAATCTTGTTGCAGCGGCTAAAAAGCTGAGAGCAAATAAATAAGATTAAACTGTAACGTTCATCAATTAGGGAGTATATCCTTGATTTTTCCGATAACAAAGCCAAAAGTTTTAAAGATAGCACCCCTAAACATTAGCCGTATTAGGGTGTGTTAAAATTTAAGTTTTTTCGATGGTTAAGCCATTTTTATCGACTTTACCTCCCTAAAAATCGAATTAAAGTGAGAAAAGTGAAAAATTAGAAACAAAAAGTGAGGAGTTATTAAGATTGTTGCCGTTAGGTATAAAAATCAAATAGGATTAGCTTTTCACCCCGAACTTGGCGACGATTACAGAATTCACAGTTATTTTCTTGATATAATAAAAGGAGAAACGAATTCCTAATTTGTGAGCATTAAGAGCCTGTTTAAAATCTGAGATATGCGGATTTTTGAGCATAATTTTTCTGATAAAAAGGAAAAAGGACGCAGGCATACTGTCGTATGTCAAGTTCTTTTGACGAAGTTATCAGGAAAATTTGCCAAAAAGACGTGTGTCGCTAAGATTTTAAACAGGCTCTAAGATATACCGGGTTATTGAGAACCTGATTCTCAACAACCCGGTAATTTTTTATAAAAATATGAATATGAATAATTTCTAATTTTTTTCCTGTGTATAGGGGTTGAATTATAAATAAAAATGTGATAAAATATCAACTAATAGAGAAATAATTTTTTACTTACGCTTTTATATGCGTTTTTATTTTTAACTTATAACCTATTAAACATATATTTTTTATATAAATTGGATATATATGATGTTATGCGAAAGGAGTGTTGCAGAATGTATAATGTATGTCTTTTTTTGGAAAGCATCACTTTGCTGGCAAAGCTTACGGCTTTGCATATATGGGGAGAAGAAACGCAATTTGAAATTCAGGCTGTTTGCAGCGACTTCAATTCTCTTCTGAAGCTGCTCAAAAACAAAAGCTTCGATTTGCTTATAGCCGAAAACAGTTTGGTTGAATTTGACGATTACTTAAAATTCCTTGATATAAAAAATAATAAACAATGCCGTCACATAGCACTTTGCAGCGAGAACGGAGATTTTGAATCCGCAAGGAAAGGAATTCTTATAGGAGCAGAGGATTACTTCACACTCCCGTTTGACGAAATTTTGATACTCTCACTGTTTGATAAAATAAAGGATAAGCATATCAACAATGACGAGAGGATAAAAAGCTCGATAGATAAATTCGCCGATAAGCTGTCGGTTCTGTTTATAAATCGGTCTAATGATATATACAGTTACCTTGAATATATTAACGGCTATAAAGTAGCTGCCGAAACAATCGATAAAGCACTGGGCGTTATTTTTCAAAAGAATGATTGGCTTGATTTGTACTTTAACGAGTTCGACTTTAAATCCTCAAACATTACGGAGTTTTCGGAGCAGAAAAGCAGATTTACAGGACTTTACGAATCATATATTAATTTGTATCCTCATCACAACGACACTCTTGATGACGTTATAAAATATATTCTTTATAACCCCGAAAGCGATTTAAGACAAAAGGCTCTTTCTGAAGAGCTTCATATAAATAAGTCTTATCTCAGTACAATTTTTATTGCTCAAACCAATATAAGATTTGTTGATTATATTTCCAGTATAAAGCTTCTGCGGGCGGCTTGGCTGTTAAAGAATACCGAAATGAAGGTCGGTGAAATAGCTCAGAAAATAGACTATAAAGATGTTGCCTATTTTTCAAAGCAGTTCAAAAAAAGCTTCAGCTGTTCTCCGTCGGAGTACAGATTGCCAGACAATTATCATTTTGAAATTTAATAAAGACTGTTACACGGTAAAATGTGTAACAGCTTTTTATTTTTATGACCCCGACCAAAGCCGATGATATTTTTCCCGACAGCGGCTCGGACGGCTCGCCCCCCAAGGGCGTGACGGACGGCAGAGCCGCATTATTTTTCTTACTGTGGTGGTGTGTGTGTGCCTGTAGGGCACACACCACCACTTGTTATATTGTTATATTGTTTAGTTGTATCGGGTTTATTGTCGATAGTGTTATCGGTTTTGTGAGAGGGTCTGTTTACTGTTCTGTTGTAGGTTTTGTCAGCGATTTTTCAGACAACTTTGATTAGATATAGAAATATTTTAATATAATATTATATATTTAATAATTAAAAGATTTGTTAATATAATAAAATTCAGATTATCACAATTACGCATTAATAATCAGCCAACCTCCAAAAGAAAAGCCGACTTTTACATATCAAAAACCAAACAATTACGCATTACAAATTATGAATTATATAAATATTATGTGGTTTGTAACAGATTATTCATATTTATGCGATATAATAGAAAGCGTATTTTATCCGAAGAGATATCGGAAAGATAACATTTATAAAGGAGTTCGTTTGATATATGAAAAACACAGTTGCAACCCTGATGATGCAGAAGCAAGCGGGTGAGAAAATAACGATGCTTACTGCTTATGATTACACTACGGCAAAGATAGAGGACGAGTGCGGAGTTAATTCAATACTTGTCGGCGATTCTCTGGGAATGGTTATGCTAGGCTACGAGAATACTCTCCCTGTTACGGTTGATGATATAATTCATCATACTGCTGCCGTTGCAAGAGGAGCAAAAAATGCTTTTATAGTTGCCGATATGCCGTTTCTTTCTTATCAGACAGGTGTTTACGATGCCGTAGTCAATGCAGGTCGGCTTGTAAAAGAGGGCGGTGCTCATGCCGTAAAGCTTGAGGGCGGTGCGGAGGTTTTCGAACAAATCCGTGCAATTGTCAATGCGTCTGTTCCGGTAGTGGCACATCTCGGACTTACACCGCAGTCGGTGAATGTGTTCGGAGGCTTTAAGGTTCAGGGAAAGAGTTACGATAAGGCAAAGAAGCTTATCGAGGATTCCCTCAAAATTCAGGAAGCAGGTGCTTGTGCCGTAGTTCTGGAGGGAATTCCGGCGAAGCTTGCGGAGATTATCACAAAGAAGCTTGTAATTCCGACTATCGGCATAGGTGCGGGAAACGGCTGTGACGGACAGGTGCTTGTGTATCAGGATATGCTCGGTATGACAACGGGTCATACGCCTAAGTTTGCGAAACGTTTTGCCGAAGCAGGCAATTTGATTAGACAGGGCATTTCGGACTACATTTCCGAAACAAAAAACGGTGCGTTCCCGGCAGAGGAACACACCTATAAAATAGATGACGAAGTTATTGAAAAGCTTTTAAGCGAGGAGGTTTAAGCTATGAGAATAGTAAAAACAATCGATGAAGTACGCAGCATAGTGAAATCGTGGAAAGCCGAGGGTTTGACAGTTGGTCTTGTGCCGACTATGGGATATTTGCACGAGGGTCACGCAAGCTTGATTGCAGCCTCTCACAGAGATAACGACAGAACGGTTGTTTCCGACTTTGTGAATCCTATGCAGTTCGGACCTACAGAGGATTTGGAAAGCTATCCCCGTGACATAGAACACGATTCGGCGATAGTCGAGGAAAACGGAGGAGATTTGATATTCAATCCCGAACCCGATGAAATGTATCACAAAGGTTTCTCTTCTTTTGTTGATATGACTGTACTTACCGAAGAACTTTGCGGCTTAAGCCGCCCTGTACATTTCAGAGGTGTTTGCACTGTCGTTGCTAAGCTTTTCAACATTGTACAGCCGAACCGTGCTTATTTCGGCAAAAAAGACGCACAGCAGCTCGCAGTTATACGTCATATGGTTGACGACCTTAATATGGATATTGAAATTGTCGGCTGTCCGATAGTGCGTGAAGAGGACGGTCTTGCAAAAAGTTCACGAAATACATATCTCAATCCCGAGGAACGCAGAGCGTCGCTTGTACTTTCAAAGGCTATTTTCCATGGCATTGATATGGTAAGGAACGGCGAAAAGGACTGTTCGGCAATTATTTCGGAAATGAGCGACATTATTAATGCCGAACCGCTTGCACGAATCGACTATGTGAAAATTGTAGACTGCTCTACAATGCAGATTATCCCGACGATTGACCGCCCCACATTGTGTGCAATTGCAGTGTATATCGGAACTACACGCTTGATTGACAACTTCTTTACCGAAGACGTAAAGCAAGGGGGAGTATTGTAATGTATATTTCTATACTAAAAAGTAAGATTCATCGTGCAGTAATTACACAGGCGGAACTGAATTATGTGGGCAGCATTACTATTGACGAAGAGCTTATGGAAGCAGCAAATATTTATGAATATGAGCGTGTTCATATTGTAAACGTCAACAGCGGAAGCCGAATTGAAACATATGTTATTGCAGGCGAAAGGGGCAGCGGTATTATATGTCTTAACGGAGCGGCGGCACGTTCGGGGCAGAAAGGCGACACTATTATAATTATGTCGTATGCCTCCGTGACACCCGAAGAAGCCGAAAAGAATCCGCCGAAGGTTGTTTTGGTTGACGAGAACAACAAGCCCGTCAAAATCGCAAGATACGAAAAACACGGTTGCTTATTAAAATTGCAATAAAAAGTAATAAATATTAAAAAACAGTGAGTATAACGCTTTGTAAATTATATTGCACAGAAAATTCTGTCGAATTTTTGACTGTTCTTTTTTGAATATATAAGGAACTGTCAGAAAATAACTTGAACATTTATACTTGTCTAAATTGTTCAACTTATTTCCAAACAGTTCCTAAATTATAACAGATAATGTTAAAATACACAAGCCTAATTAAAAAATTAAAGTTTGGGTCAAGTCTTTAAAGGTAAACATAAGCCTGCAATTACCGACACATTAAAGCTTTCAAGTAATTGCAGGCTGCTTTTTTACTCCGTTAAATTTGGCACGAGTGAAGAATATCCTCTATTGCTTCTTCTAAATGAGTCAACTCAAGCTTTTCGTCATTGAAAAGTGCGATATATTCCTTTGCTGTTTCAGCATTGGTGAATACATCTTCAACGTAAACATAATTTTTATCGGAAGAATTGTCAAATGCACTAATTCCGAATGATGTGTAATGTCCAAGTATTTCGTCATTATGTTTCTCTTCAATAAGTTTATAAATTATCATGTGATTAGACCTCCGTTAGGAACTGTTGGGAAATAAGTTGAACAATTTAGACGCAGGATAATTTGTTCTGTGTTAGGCACAACACCGCAGGAATACTGACGTATTTCAAGGTACACAAAAAATGCAAAAAAAATGTAATTTTTTGAAAACGGAAAGTTTTTCGATGAAAAAGGTTAAAAAAAGTAAAAATTGATTTGCAAAACGATTACAGATTATAAAAACGAATATTTATAAACGATAATATTCATTATGAGGTTACCTTTTGAATTATGATGCAGCTGCACGTCTATAAAAATTGTTTCTAAAATATAAAAATTTTCTATAACCTCTTGACTAAATTGAAATAAAGGTATACAATATATACATAGACAAATTAAGGAGTGAACCGAATGAGCGAAGATTTTGAAGCTGATTTGATTGTTCTTCTTGACGAAGACGGCGAAGAGCATTCTTTTGAAATTATAGATACACTTGAATACCAAGATAATACTTACTATGCATTGTATCCGCTTTTTGAAGACCCTCAGGATCAAGTTGAAGCAGACGGAGAGTATTATATCTTTGAAGTAGTTGAAGAGGACGGCGAGGAGCAGCTTGCCGAAGTTGAAGACGATAATCTTCTCGATGAGCTTGATGAGATTTTCAGAGAACGTTTTGAAAGTCTGTATGACGGTTTAGATGATGAGGATTGATTCTTAAATATCAAAACAATTAAATAGTTTACTATCCTGCGTAATACGTGAATGTGTTCTTTATAACCCTACAAATTTCAATTCGGGAACCGGACTCTCGCAGCGGATTGCAGACCTCCCGCAATTTATTTTGCGGACGAAGGGAGCGTGAACCTGTGAGGAGGTGCCCACCTGTCGCTAAGTAGGCAGGTTATGCACGAACACCTACGGTTATGCGGGATATTTTTTCGTACGTGGAGATAGTTAGTCTTTGAACTGAGTTTGTGAACCCGACTGAAGATTTGTCTAATGCGGAAATTTTATTTTTTCGCACGACGGCTATATTAAGGAACTGTCAGAAAATAACTTGAACATTTATACTTGTCTAATTTGCCCTGTGTGTCGTTACAACAACTTGAAATACGTCAGTATTCCTGCGGTGTTGTGCCTAACACAGAACAAATTATCCTGCGTATAAATTGTTCAACTTATTTCCCAACAGTTCCTAATTGATGAACGTTACAGATTAAGTACTTGAAATTATATATACGGCAAATACTATTGTTTGTAATAGTACTTGCCGTAATTTTTTGTATATAAAAATTCTGTGTTATAATACTAATAATTTAAAATAAAATTGCAAATGCTATAATCTGTAACAAAATTTCGGAGAAAAATTTCCTCACTCCTAATTCCTAATTAAATTTCTTGTGTGGTAAAATATTATGACTAATAATAAAATTTTTAACGTGCGTAACGGCAAAAATATTTCAATAGGGTTCTTATCGGGAATCATTAACGGCTTGCTCGGGGCAGGAGGCGGAATGCTTGTTGTGCCAACGCTCAAAGCTCAGATAAATGCCCAAAAGGCTCATGCAACCACGGTTGCCGTAATTATGCCAATGTGCCTTGTTAGCAGCATATTTTACATTTTAGATAAAAGAGTAACAATAAATGATGCCTTGCCGTATGCTCCCTACGGAGTTATCGGGTCACTCATAGGGTCGGTTTTGCTAACAAAGTTAAAATCAAAACATCTCAAAGTGATTTTCAGCCTGTTTATGATATGGGCAGGCATACGAATGATTACACGATAGGGCGGTGCGTGTATGAATTGGATTATAAGTGCGATAGCGGGGATTCTTTCGGGGATAATAGGGGCAATGGGTATGGGCGGCGGCGGTGTTCTGATAATATATTTGAAGCTGTTTACCGATGTTCCGCAAAGCACGGCACAGGGGATAAACCTCCTGTTTTTTTTGCCGACTGCTGTGCTTGCTGTGCTGTACTATACAAAGAAAAAGCTTGTGGTCTGGAGGATTGCCCTTCCGTTTTCGTTAACGGGAATTGTCGGAACGCTTGTCGGCTGCTATTTCTGCGGAAAATTCGATAACTCCGTTTTGACAAAGCTGTTTGGAATGTTACTCTTAATTATGGGTGTAATGGGGATTGTAAAAAAGGAAAAGCCCTCCGAAACGGAGGGCGGGCAAAATTGAAGCAAAATATGGGATAATTTTAATACCCAAAATTTAATATCAATTTTGAAATTAATAATTAAAAATCAGGTTTGATAATCAATTTCAGTTTGAACCTCTTCTGTAAACAGATACCGTAGTTGCCTTTCTTGCTCTTTGTCTTCTTTTCTCCATTGAAACATTCCAATAGTGAACTGTGCCTGCGAAGAAAATAACAATGAAGGAAATACCCGACACAATCAAAACAAGCGTGAAATCAACATAACTTTTAACATAATCAATTGCGGATTGAACAGTCATTGCAATCGGGTCGCCCGTTCGGGGTGATTTGACTGTATTTCCCGTGTTTGTTGCTGAGGGTGATGCAGTGTTTGTGCCGCCCGATTTTACAGTATCGGAAATTGTGCTTGAAGTGGTTTCGGTGTCTGTCTGCGTGTTTACGTCTGTATTTGTATCGTAGGAAGCAGTCGCTGCTGCGGTTGCTTCTGTCGAATCTGCTAATTCCGTGTCGGTATCAGTGTCGGTACTTGAGTTTTCCGTGTCGGTATCAGTGCTTTCAACAATTGCTGATGTTGCTTCTTCGGTTTCGGAATCCGTGTCCGTGTTGGCAGTATCTTCATCTGTTGAATTATCGCCCGAAGATAAATATAAATTCTCAAATTTTACTTCATTCTCGACAACATTTATTTCAGAAGTTTGCACTTCGTCCCTGTTACTGTCGGTTGAATTATCCTCCTGCAAATTTTTATCTGCAAATTCGGTAAATAAAACATTGAGAGTTTTTTCATCTACAGAGCCGGTAGCCGGCAAATCATTATCCAACTGGAAAAACTCTACCGAATTGAAAGTTTTTTCGTCATACTTACCGTTTATGTCATTGTGATAATAACCAAGGTCTTCAAGTATGAACTGAATGTTGGAAACCTCATCACCAGAATCTCCGTATGTAAACAGAATATCGTTTGATACTTCGGGGTCATTATCCTGATATGTATCTGTTTCATCGGAAACTTCCTTCTCGACCGAAGCTGTGTATTCGGCATCGCTGTCCTCACCGTTGTCGGTTGGGATATTGACATTTTCTTCACTGTCATCAGTGAGAGTATCGTCCTCAGTGTCTGTAGCTTCTTCCGTATCGGAAATCTTGTTGGGGGCGTTGTCCGAGGTTAAAGCTTTCTCCGTGTCTTCGTTGTAAACTCCGTCGGGAGTAAGTCCTGCGTCGGATTGAAACTCGATAAGTGCTGCCTCAGTTACAGAACCGAAATATCCCGTAGCGTCAACGTCAAAATAACCAAGCTCCTTTAAACGCTCCTGCAAAGTCCAAACCTCCGAACCGCTCGAACCTATCGAAAGGTACTCGGGTTCGTATGAAGAATTTGAATCTTCTTCGGATTGATTATTATTTGTTACACTTGAATTCGTGTCATAAGAAACACCAGCTACCTTAAACCACATAACCCAACTTTTTGTTGCAACTGACTGATAGCACATGTTGGAAATCTCATCTCTCATATCGACAGCCATTCCGTCACCAACGTATACACCGACATGACCCGGCTGCCATAAGCCAAGACCGGGGATATCGGGAACACCGTTTGACACATAGCCCGATTCGGAAGAAGCATTGAGCATTCCCTCCGTAGTTCTCTCGCCGCTGCCTACATAGCTGTAAATAAGACCCGAGCAGTCTACTGCTCCGGGCGAAGCTCCGCTCCAAGAGTAGACCCAGCCCTCGTTATAAGCCTGTATAGCATGAGCGGCGAGTCCATCGCCTGTTTTGTTATCGGCACTCGCAGTAAGAATACCGTGTAAAGATAATGATGCCAAAAGCATGACCGCAAGCCCTAAGGATAGGCACTTACGCAGTATTTTAGACATTGTAAAAACCTCCGTTCAAGTATTTTGCTCCGTGTTTGCCTATTCCCAGATTAGGTAATATTCAATTTTAAGATAACTGATTTATTACAAGTGATAACAAATCTATTACATAATAACATATGATTAGTTGCATTTCAAGTGTTTTTTTGAAAATTCATAATTTTTTAGTAATTTTTTTGAAATTATGAAGTAATTAAACTGTATAAATAAAATTTACAATTATAAATTCCGTTTTTTCTTTGTAAATTGTTGCCTTTTTACTTGAAAAGTAATATAATGTAATTTGGGTTGATTTAAATAATTTTTGGGTGGAGCGAAGCTTGTTAAAAGTTCGCTTGAGCCTTGCAAGGCTTGCTGGTCGAAGAAAGACTAATTGTTAATATAAAATATATTGTCTTCCGGTATATATCGGAAATGGAGGAATTAAAAGTGGATAATTATTTTAAGAGAACATGGGCAGAAGTAAACCTGAACAGAATTGAACATAACTTTAAAGTTATCAAAAAACAGGTATCAGTAAATACTAAGGTATGCTGTGTTATAAAAGCAGACGCTTACGGTCACGGAGCAATCGAGCTTTCTCAGCTTTACGAGAAAATCGGTGCGGACTTTTTCGCTGTTTCCAACCTTGAAGAGGCTCTGGAACTCCGTATAGGCGGAAGTACTCTCCCGATATTAATCCTCGGCTATACCCCTGCCGTATATGCTCGTGAACTCAGTGAGAACAATATTTCTCAGGCGGTGTTCTCCGTGGAATATGCCCACGAACTTTCCGAAAGTGCTAAAAAATTTGGAGTGAATGTCAAGATTCATTTAAAAATAGATACGGGTATGAGCCGAATAGGAATTATGTGTCAGGATATCGAAAGGGATAACGCAGCCGCTCAGGCACTTGAAATTTTCAATCTCGATAACTTGACCCCCGAGGGAATTTTCACTCACTTCGCCGTTTCCGACGAAAAGGAAGAGGGCAGAGAGTACACAGAACATCAGATTGAATGCTTCAAATATCTGATAAACTCCCTTAAAGAAAACGGTATTGAAACGGATAAAATAATATGTCATTGTTCCAACAGTGCCGCAATTATGGATTATCCCGAGGCACATATAGATATGGTAAGAGCAGGAATTATTCTCTACGGTCTTGCACCGTCGGGAAAGCTTAAGGGACAGATTAACCTTAAACCGGCAATGGAGATTAAGTCGGTTGTCGCTCATATAAAAGATATCGAGCAAGGTACTACCGTCAGCTACGGACGGACATTCACAGCCAACAGAAAGCTCAGAATCGCAACAGTGCCTATAGGTTATGCGGACGGCTACATTCGCAATCTTGCAAAAGATGCTTATATGATAGTCGGAGGGAAAAAGGCTAAGGTTGTCGGCAGAATTTGTATGGATCAGTGTATGATTGACATTACTGAGATTGACAATGTTAAAGTCGGTGATGTTGTGACGGTTGTCGGCAAGGTCGGAGATGTTGAAATTTCAACCGATGATGTCGCTTCGTGGACGGGTACAATTAATTACGAGGTTGTCTGCCTTGTAGGAAAGCGAGTGCCGAGAGTTTACATAAAAGATAAAGAGGTTACCGCCGTTAAAGGATTGATTGATAATTCGTAATGCGGCGGACAATACTTGCAAGAAAGAGAAGATAATAAAGAAACCGCTGTACAGCACGTTTTATTGTGTCGTACAGCGGTTTCTTTATATAAGAGCCTGTTGGAAAATAAGTTGAACAATTTAGACAAGTATAAATGTTCGAGTTATTTTCTGACAGTTCATAAGTTTATGAATATCACAATTGCGAATTACGCATAAAATGCTTTAATGCTTTAAAACCTATAGTGAATACCGTAATTTATATTTTATGTTTATCGTCAAAAATAACAAAATAAAATTGGTCAATCATACAAACATACTAAACATACTAAAATTCTAGGAAAAAAACACTTGACTTTTTGTTCTTTTACGAATATAATAATAACATCAGGAATACACATAAAATATACGTAATTAGTATGTAATAATTCCCCTAAACTTAGAAAGTAGGTAATATTGAATGAGATATTTTATTACAATGCTTCGGCATAACTGGAGGAACGGTCGATGTTGATACATATAAATCTGCGGTTTAAGATGTATTGATTTTAGGATTATTGATGAATTAACTTAGGAACTGTCAGAAAATAACTTGAACATTTATACTTGTCTAATTTGCCCTGTGTGTCGTTACAACACCTTGAAATACGTCAGTATTCCTGCGGT
>CACWTQ010000071.1:31399-34628 GCA_902763835.1 uncultured Ruminococcus sp.
TGAAATACGTCAGTATTCCTGCGGTGTTGTGCCTAACACAGAACAAATTATCCTGCGTCTAAATTGTTCAACTTATTTCCCAACAGTTCCTTAATTAAGAACGTGACATTGACTATTAACTAAAAAACTTAAAGAGATCTTAAAGGAGTAATGATATTTATGAAAAAGAGAATTATTGGCTTATTGTTGGCAGCGGCTGTAATAAGTACAGCACTTGTAGGCTGCGGCTCAAACGACGAAGGCTCTTCAACGGGCGGCAGCGGTTCGGCAGACAGCACAGGTACAGCCGATACAGCGGCAAGCGGAAAGATTACAATTACAAATGTTTCCTATGACCCTACCCGTGAGCTTTACCAGAACTATAACCCCATTTTTGAGGAGTACTACAAGGAAAATTACGGTCAAGAGGTTGAAGTTGTTCAGTCGCACGGAGGCTCGGGAAGCCAGGCTCGTTCCGTAATCGAGGGTTCAAATGCCGATGTTGTTACATTGGCTCTTGCTCATGATATCACTCTTATTGAGGAGTCGGGTCTTATCGAGAGCGATTGGATCAGTGAATTCGATTTGGATTCATCTCCGTACACCTCAACTATCGTTTTCCTAGTTCGCAAGGGTAACCCGAAAGATATTAAGGATTGGGATGACCTCGTAAAAGACGGTGTTGATATCATTAACCCCGACCCGAAGAGCAGCGGCGGTGCTTGCTGGAACTTCCTTGCAGCTTGGCAGTATGCTCTTAATAAAAACAACAATGATGAGGAAAAAGCTAAGGATTTTGTAAGAGATCTTTATGCTAACGTTACTGTAATGGATTCTGGTGCAAGAGGTGCTACAACAACATTCGTTGAAAACGGTCAGGGAGATGTACTTATCGCTTGGGAGAACGAGGCTATCAACAGCGTTAAGGAGTACCCGGACGATTATGAAATTGTAACTCCGAGTATTTCAATCCTTGCGCAGCCGAGTGTTGCAATTGTTGATGAGAATGCCGACAAGAACGGCACACAGGAAGTTGCCAAGGCATATCTTGAGTACCTTTATTCGGACGAAGCACAAAAGGTTATCGGTGAGAACGGTTACAGACCTACTAATGAAGATATCCTTAATTCGTTCAGCGATACATTTGACCTCAACGTAAACCTTGTTAAGATTGACGACTTCGGTGGCTGGAACGCAGCTTATGAGAAATTCTTCGATGACGGAGCAATCTTTGATGAAATTTACGAGGGTTAATTCTTAAAATACTTTATGCCGTACCGATAAACCGGGATTTGTCCGGTTTGGTATGGCTTGAGATATATTGATGATTTAACATAAAATATTTTAATTTATTGAACAACGGCTTTTTTACATTGGAGGAATGTCTGTATGGCACTGAAAAAGAAAGGTAAATCAAAGAGTGTTATTCCCGGATTTCGGCTTACATTGGGAATAACCGTTCTTATGGTTTCATTGTTAATTTTAATACCGCTTGCGTCGGTTTTGGCTTATTCTTTCAAACTTTCACCGAGTGAGTTTTTTGAACTTATCACAAAGAAAAATGTTGTTAGTGCATTCCGCACGAGTATACTCTGCTCTTTTGTTGCGGCTCTTGTAAACAGCATTTTCGGGTTGATTCTTGCTTGGGTTCTTGTAAAGTATGAATTCCCCGGAAAGAAAATTCTTGACGGACTTATCGAGCTTCCATTTGCATTGCCCACAGCCGTTGCAGGTATCACACTTACAAAGATGTATTCCGACACAGGCTTCCCGGGGAAATTTTTCTCGGCAGCAGGTCTTGATATTGCATATACAAAAATCGGTATTGTAATCGCACTTGTTTTCATAGGCATTCCTTTTACTGTAAGAGCTGTTCAGCCCGTTCTTGAAAAGCTTGACCCTCAGTACGAAGAGGCCGCTTTAATTCTCGGTGCAAGCAGACAAAGAACATTCTTCAAGGTTATTTTTCCCGAGTTATTCCCGTCACTTTTAACAGGTTTCGGTCTTGCACTTGCAAGAGGAATAGGAGAGTACGGCAGCGTTATTTATATCTCCGGCAACAGTGCAAAGAATAACACTCAGGTTGTTTCATATGTAATTATGCAAAAG
Organism: uncultured Ruminococcus sp.; assembly: GCA_902763835.1. Lineage (GTDB taxonomy): Bacteria > Bacillota > Clostridia > Oscillospirales > Acutalibacteraceae > RUG592. The sequence goes on from CACWTQ010000071.1 coordinate 33,488, forward strand.
CTGGAGCGTATGGATTATGCGAGTGCCACAGCTATTGCTCTTGTACTTCTTATAATTTCGTTTGTACTTTTGTTCGCTATCAATATTATTCAAATTCGTCGTTCAAGACGTGTCAGTGTAAGATAAGGCGGTGAGTTTATGGAATCTGTGATTGAAAAAAATAAATTGTCTGCTTCGGCAAACGATTTTTCGGACTCTTCGCTTGCAAAAGACGAGAGAGGCAGAAAAATAACAAAGTACGTTTTGATTACTATAAGCGTTTTATTTATATTGCTAATGCTTGTTCTTCCGCTTGTTTCAGTTGTTATTAACTCTCTTAAAGAGGGATTGGCATTCTATTTCAAAGCACTATCCACACAGTATGTTCTTTCGGCTTTGGGTGTAACATTTCTCGCAACAGTTATTGCCGTTTTAGTGAATACATTCTTCGGTTTGGTTGCTTCATATCTTCTCACAAAGTTTAACTTTAAAGGCAAGAACGTTCTCTCAACACTGATTGATATTCCGTTCTCTATTTCCCCGGTTATTGCAGGTCTTTCGTTTATTATGACATTCGGTAGATCCGGCTGGGCAAAGCCTATTGTTGATTCAATTAATTCGGCACTCGGTACTGATATACAGATTGTGTTCGCAATTCCGGGCGTTATACTCGCTACAATATTTGTAACATTCCCGTTCGTATCCCGTGAAATTGTTCCTGTACTCAATACAGTAGGTACAGACGAAGAAGAAGCAGCGGCTCTTATGGGTGCAGGGGGATTCAAAATTTTCAGAAAGATTACATTCCCGCACATCAAATGGGCTTTAGTTTACGGTATTATTTTATGTACTGCAAGAGCATTGGGAGAGTTCGGTGCTGTTCACGCACTTTCAAAGACAAGAGGCGGCACATTCACACTTCCGCTTGAAATTGACGCACTTTATATGCAGGGTTCGGCTGATTCGATTACATCTGCATTTGCGGCATCTTCACTTCTTGTACTTATCGCAATTGCCGTTCTTATCCTCAGAAATATTTTTGAGGCAAGAGCTAAAAATAAGTCTTAATCTGTAACGTTCATCAATTAGGGAGTATATCCTTGATTTTTCCGATAACAAAGCCAAAAGTTTTAAAAATAGCACCCCTAAACATTAGCCGTAT
>CACWTQ010000072.1 GCA_902763835.1 uncultured Ruminococcus sp.
GTTGCTCAAAACACCTTTTGTACTATATAGCATAGTTAAAAAATGCCGATAATACGCCACTTTATAGCTATAGTACGATAAATTGGGAAACTTTTATTAAAAGAAGAATCGAAAACAAAAAAGATATTGACTAACCGCCAATATAGTAGTAAAATAAAACTACTAAATTAGTATGTAATAGGGTATACTGCAAACAGGGGGAGAGAGAATTTGTATTGTATCAGCATAAGCTATAAAAAGGCGGATATTGAAATTCGCCGCAAGGTTAAATTTTCGGACGAAGAATGTGTTAAAATGTCAAAGGATTTGATAAAGGATAAAACCGTGTCACAGTGTGTTGTGTTGTCAACCTGCAACAGAACGGAAATTTATTTCTGCGGTGAAAATAAATCGGAAAAAACCGTATTGAGAAAAATTGCCGAAAGTGCCGATATTTCCGAAGAGATTCTCTCAAAATATGCTATGCACTTTTATGATGACAATGCTGTGCTTCACCTTTTTAATGTCGCAAGCGGCATAGATTCTATGATTATCGGAGAGGACGAAATTCTCGGTCAGACTAAAAACGCATATGCAATCGCACTTAAAAATAACACAGTCACCTATGAAATGAATATGATTTTTCAGGCGGCAATTGCCTGCGCAAAGAAAATCAAAACTCAAACTCCGCTTTCAAAAACTTCCGTGTCTGTTGCGACCCTGACCGCAAACGAAGTCGCAACACTCGGAGATAATGTTGAAGTTCTCTTAATCGGTGCAAGCGGAAAAATAGGTACTACCGTTTTGAAAAATCTGTCGTCACATAAGAATATTTCCGTCAAGGCAACTATGCGTAAGCACACCCGAAACAAGCTCCTTTCGGAACTCGGCATAGAAACAGTCGATTATAACAGCCGCTATGATTACATAAATGCTGCCGACTGCGTTGTCAGTGCAACTTCCAGTCCGCATAATACCGTGACTTTTTATGATTTGAAAGACAGGCTAACCGATAAGAAGAATAGGCTTTTTATCGACCTTGCAGTGCCGCCCGATATTGATAATTCCATTGAGAATCTTGACGGAGTAAAGGTTATAAACATCGATTATTTTGAACAGCTTGCAAAGGACAACAACACTTTGAAACTAAGCAGTCTTGATACGGCAGAGGAGATTATATCAACCGAAATCGATACCCTAAAAAAGGATTTGATTTTCCACGATTTTCTTCCGAAGTTTGCAAATATAAAGAACAATTTTGAATGTGAAAACAAACCCTTTGAAAAGCTTGTGTATAAAATGAAATCTGAAGTTTCTGCCGATGCTTTCAAAGAGTTTATTGGTATTTTAGAAAAACTGTAGACAGGTGATACTATGGGATATTTTCCTTTTTATATAGATATTGAAAATAAAAAATGTATTGTAGTAGGCGGCGGTTTTGTGGCACTTAGAAAGATTGAAAAGATAATGCCTTTTAAGCCGAAAATCACGGTTGTCGCTCCCGAAATCTGCAATGAGATAGCTGCGATTTACGGACTTGAAATACGTAAGAGAAAGTTTCTTGACAGCGATATTACCGACGCTTTTACCGTAATAGCCGCCACGAATAACAACGAATTAAATGCTTACGTTTTCAAGCTGTGCCAAGAGAAAAATATCTTGATTAACACAGTTGACGACAAGAAAAAATGCGGCTTTATTTTCCCGGCTTTAGTTAAAAAAGAGAACGTCACAGTCGGCATTTCCACAGAGGGCAAAAGTCCGATTTACGCTCGTTTTCTGCGTGAGAAAATAGATAGTTCTCTTGATGAAAATGTTGACAGAGTCATAGATATTCTGTCGTCTGTCCGTGGCTTAATCAAACGTGAAATCGATACCGAGGAAAAACGTAAGCTTGCGTTTGAACGGATTTTAAAACTCTGCCTTACGGATATAAGCGAAGTAAGTAACGAAAAAATCTTTGAGATTATAAGAGATTTAAAGTAGGTGGTAAAATTGAAAATTAAAATCGGCACACGAAAAAGCAAGCTTGCCGTTGCCCAAACAAATATGGTTGCCGAGAAGCTTCGCAGAGCTTTTCCGAAGCTTGAAATAGAGATTGTATACATAAGCACTAAGGGTGATTTGGTTCTTGATAAGCCTATAGCAGATATCGGCGGCAGAGGTATTTTTGTTTCGGAAATTGAAAACGCTCTGTTGAATAAAACAATTGATATAGCCATTCACAGTGCCAAGGATTTACCGATTGATCTTGCGGACGGTCTTGAAATTTCGGGAGTGATTGAGCGTGGGGATTACCGTGATGTTCTGGCTGTAAAAAGAGGTAAAGCTATTAATAAAATTGACTGCTGCAAAATAGGCACAGGCAGTATAAGACGACAGGTTAATTTTAAGAATATTTATCCCAATGCGGAGTTTGCGAATATCAGAGGCAATGTTGATACACGGCTAAAAAAGCTGTATAACGGGGAATATGACGGTATAATTCTTGCAGCGGCAGGTCTTGAAAGATTGGGACTTATAAACAATAAAAACTTTGATTTTATACCCTTTGATTACAAAGATTTTCTTCCTGCACCGTGTCAGGGAATAATTGCGATTGAGGGCAGAAAAAAGGATTTTACAAAGGAAATCATCAGAGAAATACGGGATAAAAACACCCTCTATTCTTTTGAAGCGGAACGTCTTGTCAGCCGCAGACTCAATGCCGACTGCGGAATGCCTTTGGGAGTTTATTCGTTTGTAAAAGATAAGAGAATCACAATTGCACTTTCAAAGGACGGCATTAACAGAGTTGAAAAAACAGCGGATTACAAAAATAGATTAACGCTTGCAAAGGAGTTGATTTTATGTCTGTAAAAAATGTCGGAAAAGTTTGGCTGGTCGGTGCAGGTTGCGGAGATTACGACCTAATTTCACTGCGTGGAAAGAACATTTTGGAGCAGTGTGATGTTGTGGTTTACGACAGCCTTATCGACAGCAGAATACTTGATTTTGTCCCCGATAATGCGGAAAAAATCTGTGTCGGAAAACGTTCGGGCAAACACAGCGAAACTCAGGATAACATCAATAAAATTCTGGTGGAAAAGGCACTGAAAAATAAATTTGTAGTCCGTCTTAAAGGCGGCGACCCGTTTGTTTTCGGACGTGGGGGAGAAGAGATTCTGGCTCTTCAAGAAAATAATATCGAGTACGGAATTGTACCCGGAATTACATCATCTGTTGCAGTGGCGGAGCTTGCCGGTATACCCGTAACCCACCGTGAGATTGCGAGAAGCTTTCACGTTATAACGGGTCATACCTCCGAAAATCTTCTCCCCGAGAATATGAGTGTATATGCAAAGCTTGACGGCACGCTTGTATTTTTAATGGGGCTTAAAAAATTATCGGAGATTGCAAACGGTCTTATCAAAAACGGTAAAAACGAAAACACTCCGATTTCCGTTGTTTCAAACGGTGCTAGCAACGGTCAGAAGGTTCTAAAAAGTACACTTAAAAATATCGCTGTTGATTCCCAAAAAGCGAATATGAAAACTCCTGCAATTATAATTGTCGGTGATGTAGTGAACTTTGATTTCAAGCCCACGGTTGAAATGCCGCTTGAAAATATAACTGTCACTTCGACAGGCACAAAACGTTTTGTGAATAAACTTTCCGCAAGACTTTCAAAGCTTGGTGCAGATGTGAACAGACTTGATTACCTTAATGTTGTGGAGTACCGTAATAATAGTAATTTTGATAACGCTATGAACAATCTGAACGGTTACGGATGGGTAGTTTTAACAAGCATTAACGGTGCGGAAATTTTCCTCAGCAAGCTTATAAATCTTAAAATAGATATACGAAAACTAAGTGAGTTAAAGTTCGCTGTTATCGGCAGCGGTACTGCGGACGTGCTTGCAAAGCGTGGGATTTTCGCCGATTTAGTTCCCGAGATTTACACATCTTATGCACTGGGAAACGCTCTTTCAAAGTCGGTGCTGCCCGATGAAAAAGTGCTTGTTCTCCGTGCGGAAAAGGGGTCTGTAGAGCTTTCGGATATTTTGAACGAGAATAACATCAGCTTTGACGATATAAAAACTTACGATGTTCTGAGCAGTTCGGATTCTCATGACAGTATAGAAATCAACACGGATTTTGTGACGTTCGCAAGCTCTTCGGGAGTTAATGCGTTTTTTGAAAACGGATATAAAATCGGAAAGAATACAAAGATTGTATGTATAGGAGATATCACCGCAAACGCACTTGTAAAGCAGGGTGTAAACGATTTTCGCATTTCAAAGACAAGCAACATTGACGGCATAATCGAAACAATTTTAACAGAGGAGATTCAAAATGCAGAGATTCAGACGACTGAGGTCGAGTAAAAATATTCGCAGAATGGTGTGTGAAACAAGAGTAGACAAAAGTGATTTGATATACCCGATTTTTGTTATAGAGGGAGAGAATATTAAAAATCCGGTTGATTCAATGCCGGGGATTTTTCAGTATTCAATTGACAGGGTTGACGAGATTCTGACTGAAATCGATAAAAGTAAAATTTCGGGATTATTGATTTTCGGTATTCCAAGTCACAAAGACGAACTTGCAACAGGTGCTTACGACGATAACGGTATCACTCAGAGAGCCGTTCGCTTTATCAAGAAAAAGTACCCCGATATTCTTATTGTTGCCGATGTATGTCTTTGTGAGTATACCTCTCACGGTCATTGCGGAGTTGTTCACGACCATAAAATTTTGAATGACGAAACACTTCCGCTTCTTTCAAAAATGGGTGTCAGTCTTGCAAAATCAGGTGCGGATATTATAGCGCCTTCGGATATGATGGACGGCAGAGTTTCGGCAATTCGTGAAGCACTTGACGAAAATGGATTTATCGACACACCTATTATGTCATACAGTGCAAAGTTTGCGTCTGCTTATTATTCACCATTCAGAGATGCGGCTGAATCCGCTCCGTGCTTTGGTGACAGAAAAACGTATCAAATGGACTATGCAAACGGCAAGGAAGCTATACGTGAGATTATAGACGATATAAACGAGGGTGCGGATATCGTTATGGTTAAGCCTGCACTTGCGTATCTTGACATAATAAAAGAAGCTTCAAAGCTTGACTATCCGCTTGCGGCTTATAATGTCAGCGGAGAATATTCAATGGTCAAGGCGGCGGCTCAGAACGGTTGGATAGAAGAAAAGAAAGTAGTTCTTGAAAATTTAACCGCAATCAAAAGAGCCGGTGCGGATATCATAATTACATATCATGCACTTGATGTAGTGAAGTGGCTGGAGGAAGAAGAATGAGTTTTGAAAGGTCAAAAAAACTTTACAGCGAAGCTTTGAATTTTATGCCCGGAGGTGTGAACAGTCCCGTGCGTGCTTGCAGGAACGTCGGGAAAACTCCACTGTTCATTGACCACGCAAAGGGTGATAAAATCTATGATGTTGACGGCAATGAGTTTATAGATTATATATGTTCGTGGGGACCGAACATTCTCGGTCACGGAAACGACGAAGTTATCGCAGCGGTGAAAAATGAGTGTGACAAAGGCTTGACTTACGGTGCGTGTCACGAGGGTGAAATTGAGCTTTCCAAGCTGATTCAAAAACATATGCCGTCAATGGAAATGCTCCGTCTTGTCAATTCGGGTACAGAGGCGGTTATGAGTGCCGTTCGTGCCGCAAGAGGTTTTACAAAACGTGATAAAATTGTAAAATTTGAGGGCTGCTATCACGGCCATTCGGACGGACTTCTTGTGAAAGCAGGCTCAGGACTTCTCACAAATTCAATCCCCGACAGTGCAGGTGTTCCCAAAGGCTATACAGATAATACCTTGCTTGCACAATACAATAATGAAGATTCCGTTAGGAAGCTTTTTGAAGAATACGGCAGTGAAATTGCGGCAATAGTCGTTGAGCCTTGTGCGGCGAATATGGGAGTAGTTCCGCCAAAGGACGGCTTTTTGCAGTTTTTGCGTGACGTTACAAAAGAGTATAGTGCCGTGCTTATTTTTGACGAGGTTATAACGGGATTCCGTCTGGCTTTGGGCGGTGCTCAACAGTATTACGGAGTTACTCCCGATTTGACTACTCTCGGAAAGATTGTCGGCGGCGGTATGCCGCTTGCGGTGTACGGCGGAAAACGTGAGATTATGGAATGTGTCGCACCGCTGGGGTCTGTATATCAGGCAGGAACTCTTTCGGGAAATCCGATAGCCGTCAGTGCGGGAATTGCGACATTGAAGCTGCTGGAAAGCATTGAGAATCTGTATACCGAAATCGATAAAAAAGCGGAGAGAATAGAAAACGCTATGATAAAATCGAGACTTAATGTTAATCGTGTCGGTTCGCTTTTGACGGTATTTTTCACCGATAAAGCTGTCGTTGACTATGCAACGGCTAAAACCTCCGATACGGATAAATTCTCCGAGTATTATTCTTATTTGCTTGATAATGGTATATATGCCGCACCGTCACAGTTTGAAGCGATGTTTGTGTCGTATGCTCACAGCGATGAGGATATTGAATATACCTGCAAAGTGATGAGAAATTCAATAGAAATTAACACAAAATTTTAAAATCCTCTTGTAATTTTCTGTATTCTTTGGTATACTCTATATATAGCACAAAATTTATTCGGAATTTATTGCGAATTGATGATATATAAATTATTTAAGAAAGAGGTGGATTATATGTCTGAGTACGATGAAAAATTACAGGAGCTTAACGAGAAAGTTATGCGGCTCGAATACGAACTTGAAGAGAAGAACAGCGAGATTTTAACTCTCAAAAAGGACAATACTCGACTGTATGACAGCGTGAAACAGTCCGTTAATCAATCAGGAATGTATAAGACAGAACTTGAAAATGACAGGAAATTCTATGGTGAGAAGATTGCCGAGCTTGCAAAGGAAAAGGCTAGCCTCTCCGAAAAGCTTGATGTTCTGAAAGTTGATTTTGAGAAGTACAAGACAATTTACGATACGGTTACCGAAGCAAGGACTGATATGAAAAAACAGTCGCTTAAGCTTATGGACGAAGTTCGTGAAACAAGTATGGACGCAGTTACCATTATCGAATATGTTCTGAAAGACATATCCAAAATGAAGCTTGATATGGATAATATTAGCAAGTCCGAGAGTTCGGAGCAGAAAGATGTTGACGAAGAAATACAGCTTATGATAGATCTGCTGAATAAGCATATTGCATATCTGGGAACTATCAAGAGCGGATTCTACAAAATCAACAATATTCAGGAGTACGAGAACAGATTTGACGATTTGTCGCTGACCCGTGACGATTCAAAGATTGTCAACGGAAATTATGTAGATTAAACCGACAGGTATATGAAGTCGGAATAACAAAAAATTCTTTGCACGTGTTATAAACACCTTAATGAATGAATATTTATTTATTGAGGTGTTTTTGACTATGGAAAAATTGAAGCAAAGTATCTTTAACATTATTTTTTACATAATTCTGATTGCGATAATTTTAGGGTTGGTTTTTCTTCTGATTTTTGTTATAATGAAAATAAATGTCTATGCCGTTGAAGAAGTTCCAACCGAACAAATCTGTGTGCTTATCGACCCGGGACACGGTGCGGAGGACGGCGGTGCCGTCAGCGATGACGGTGTTGTCGAAAAGGGGATAAATCTCGCAATTTCAAATTATCTGAAAGAGTATCTTGAACTGTCAGGCTTTGAAGTTCTGATGACCCGTGACGACGATAACATTATGGGCGACCAAACTCTTCCCACTCTGACCGAAAGACGGCGTTCCGATATGAACGCACGGCTTGACCTGTATAACTCTAAAGATGTAGATTATGTTGTGAGTATTCATCAGAATAAATTTACCGAGTCGAAGTACAGCGGTGCTCAGGTTTTCTATTCTCCGAACGATGAAAGAAGCGAAAAGCTTGCCGATTGTATGCGTAGGTCTATAGTCGGATTTTTACAGCCCGACAACGAGCGTGATATTGTGAAAGCAGGAAGTAATATTTATCTTCTGAATAATTGTAATAATCCGTGTATATTGGTTGAGTGCGGTTTTCTGTCGAATCCGGAGGAAACGGCAAAGCTTAATTCGGACGAATATCAGCGGCAAATGGCATTTTCGATTTACTGCGGTTTGCTGGATTGCTGTCGAACAGCACCAACAGGCAATATAAAGTGATATAAAAATTTATGTACAAAACACCAATTATCGGTCGGGTACATAAAGTTAAGAAAAACTATCTTCACGTATTAAAGAAAAGGAAGAAAAAGTCAATGGCAAAAACTAAAAGTGCATATATATGCTCGGAGTGCGGTTACGAATCTCCGAAATGGTACGGAAAATGTCCGGGGTGCGGCGAGTGGAATACTTTGAACGAAGAAATTATCACCCCTGCCGCAAAGACTGTTGAACAAAAGGTGCGAACCGTCAGTTCCTATTCCAAACCTCTGAAACTTGATGAAATCACCACAAGCGACGAGTTCCGATACAAAACGGGAATAGGTGAACTTGACAATGTTCTCGGCGGAGGTATCGTCAAAGGTTCGCTTGTGCTTATCGGAGGCGACCCCGGTATCGGTAAATCTACAATTCTTTTGCAGGTGTGTCAGAATCTCGGAAGTCAAATTAAAATTCTATACGTTTCCGGTGAGGAATCCCGCCGTCAGATAAAGCTTCGTGCCGACCGTCTGGGTGTTACAAACGAAATGCTTGTTATGACTGAAACAGATGTTGAAATTATTTCTGAGCAAATCAAGAATATCCAACCCGACTTGGTTATCATCGACTCTATCCAGACGATGAATTTAACTCAGCTGAATTCCTCTCCCGGAAGTGTAACTCAGGTTCGTGAATGTACCAATGTTCTTATGAGAACGGCAAAGGCACTTGAAATTCCCGTTATTGTTGTAGGTCATGTGAACAAGGACGGTGCAATTGCAGGACCGAAAGTTCTTGAGCATATTGTAGATGCAGTGCTTTACTTTGAGGGCGACAAACAGCTTACATACAGAATTCTCAGAGCCGTTAAAAACCGTTTTGGTTCAACAAATGAAATCGGAGTTTTCGAGATGACTTACAAAGGCTTGCAGGAGGTTGTCAATCCGTCGCTTATGCTTTTATCGGGTCGTCCTATGGGAGTTTCGGGAACGTGTGTTGCGTGTACAATGGAGGGTTCAAGACCTATCCTCGCCGAGGTTCAGGCACTTGCCACAAACTCGGGTTACGGCACTGCACGACGTATGTCTACAGGCTTTGACTACAACAGAATGAATTTGCTGATTGCCGTTTTGGAAAAGAAAGGCGGTTATTACTTCGCAGGTGCGGACACATATGTGAACGTTGTCGGCGGTTTCAAGCTTGACGAAAGAGCCGTTGATTTGTGCGTTGCATTGGCACTTGTCAGCAGTCTTAAAGATTTTGCGATTCCAGATGATGTTATCGCATTCGGTGAAATCGGACTTGCAGGGGAAATACGCTCCGTTTCGCAGGCAGAGAAGCGTATTAACGAGGCGGCAAGATTAGGGTTTAAACGCTGTATTCTGCCGTATTATAATTTAAAAAATCTGTCTAAAGAGATAACTAAGGATATCGAATTATTCGGGGTTAAGTCTGTAAGACAGGCTGTAAAAGTAATTATGGATTGAATCGAGTAGGAGGCTGCTCATTCTGAGTATAGCCCTCGTTGTAATATTTTAATGCCTGCTTCATTGCCTGTTGTGCACTCCGTTTTGGTCTGAAACCGTAACTGTTTTCGGAAAAGAGCGG
>CACWTQ010000073.1 GCA_902763835.1 uncultured Ruminococcus sp.
TTATCTTACGGATATTTGTACAGTTCCCGTGAATATTGCAGGCTTGCCGGGTGTAAGCATTCCCTGCGGATTTAACGACAAGGGTATGCCTATCGGTATGCAGCTCATAGGCGATACATTCTGTGAAAGTAAAATTCTCAATGCGGCTTGGCAGTACGAAAATGCGGCAGGTGCTGAGGTGTTCAAATCATCACAGTACGGCGTGAAGTTATAAGGAGGGAAAATCAATGAAATACGAAATGGTCGCAGGCTTTGAAACACATATCGAGCTTGCCACAAACACTAAGATTTTTTGCTCCTGTACAACGGAGTTTGGTGCTGATTCCAACACCCATTGTTGTCCTATCTGTATAGGTTTGCCGGGAACTCTCCCGAAGCTTAACAGACAGGTTGTAAAATATGCAATTATGGCAGGTTTGGCAACAAACTGTGAAATTGCCCATATCTCCAAAATGGACAGAAAAAATTACTGCTACCCCGATTTGCCTAAGGCTTATCAGATTTCGCAGTATGACAAACCGCTTTGCGAACACGGCTATGTTCAACTCAGCAGCGGCAAGAAAATCAGACTTACAAGAATTCATATAGAGGAAGACGCAGGTAAGCTTATCCATAAGCGTGGCGATACCTACGTTGACTATAACCGTGGCGGTGTTCCGCTTATCGAAATTGTTTCCGAGCCTGATATCCGTTCTGTTGAAGAGGCAAAGGAGTACGTTGAAAAGCTCCAGCAGATTATGCGTTATATCGGAATTTCCGACTGTAAAATGCAGGAGGGAAGTATGAGATGTGACGTTAATATCTCAGTTCGTCCCGAGGGCAGCGAAGAGCTTGGCACAAGAACAGAGATTAAGAATATGAACTCTATTACATTTATTGGTAAGGCTATGGAGTATGAGTTCGGCAGACAGGTTGACCTGATTGAATCGGGCGGAAAGGTTGAACAGCAAACCTTAAGGTATGACGATGTTACAAATACAACATCTTCAATGCGTGGCAAGGAAGACGCTAACGATTACCGCTATTTCAGAGATCCCGACCTTGTTACAATCAGCGTAACCGATGAGGAGATTGACGAACTCAGAGCAAAAATCCCCGAACTTCCTGCACAGAAAAAGGATAGATACGTAAACGAACTCGGTCTTAACGAAAAAGACGCTCAGAATATCTCTAAGTACAGAAATATTGCAGAGTTCTTTGAATCTGCTTCCGATGGGGTGAAGAACCCGAAAACGGTTGCCAACTTCATTATCGGTCAGATTTTCCGCAGACTTGAAACGGAATCCGATAAAGAGGAGTTCAACATTGCGACTACAGCCGAACAGCTTAAGGAGCTTGTAAAGCTTATCGATGACGGAAAGCTTAAGAATAATCTCGCTAAATCAACTCTTGAAAAAATGCTTGATACAGGCAAGGGTGTGAGGGAGTTTGTTTCCGAAAGCGACCTTGCGGGTATGGACGAGAATACTCTCAACGACTTATGTCAGAAAGCAGTTGAGAATAACCCGAAAGCCGTTGCCGATTATAAGAACGGCAAGCAGAAGGCTTTGAAATCCATTGTCGGTTTTGTTATGAAAGAAAGCCGTGGCAGAGCAGATGCCGCCGCTGCCGAGACGAAAATTCTCGAGCTGATCGGTTAACCACTTGCTTATATGAAAGGCATTGATTTTTTCAGTGCCTTTTATTGCTATAAAATTGCCTATTTTTGAAAATTCGGTTATGTCATATATTATATAATCTTCCATAATTTATTTTATTGTAATTCAGCTTATTGAAAAATTGATTTTGTTGTGATATAATAAACGTCAAAGTGAGATAATGTCGAATTTTATTCATCAGTTAATCGGAGGACAAACTATATGAAAATGTTTTGCAAATTTTGTTTTTGCATTTCTGTTCTGTTCATTTTAATGCTGTGTGCCGGCTGCGGTGCGGTCGAGTACTCGGTTCAGGACTTTGCAGATGTCAAAGTTGTAGGTTACACGGAACACGGCACACTTTCCATAAAGGTGAAAGATTCCACGGTGAACCAGATTTACGCCGATGGCAAAAAGGATAAAACGGCGGCTCTTCGCTTTGCGGAAACCTTTAAATTTAGCTATGACGGTCAGAATGAAGAGGATTCTTATTTCAATAACGGCGATGTTGTTACTATTAATGTTACTTATGATGAAAAAATGGCAAATTCGCTTGGTCTTAACTTCGTTGATTCGTCATTTCAGTATACCGTTGACGGCTTGGAGGATAAGCTTGAAACAAGTCCGTTTGAGGGTCTTAACGTAAAGTTTAACGGTGTTGCTCCTTACGGCACTGTGCAGCTTGATAAGTCAAACTGCATTCAGTATGTTATTGATAACGTCACTTTCTTTTGTGATAACTATGACCTTTCTAACGGCGATAAGGTCGTTGTCCGTGCGGAATTTAATCCCGAGATTGCCGAAAGAAACGGTTATGTATTTACCGAGGACGTTAAAAAATATACGGTGGTAGGCTTGTCGAAATACGTTAAATCTATGGCAGACGTGTCTTATGATGCCACTACTGCGAAAATGCGTAAAATGGTTGAAACTTACCTTTCTGAGAACGATGATACCTATAAATCCTTGGACTGGTATTTCGGCGAGGACGATACGGATAACGATGAAGAAGACAATGCCCTTGACAGCCACGTTATGACGGAAGATGAAGATTCCGAAATTTTCGGTGAGGATATCGACGGAACCGAATCGAAAGATGAAAACACTTCCGAGCCTGCGGAGTCAAACAAAAAGAAGAAACTCTCGACTGTTCAGCAAATTAAAAGTGATTTTGCATTATCCGATTTTAAGGCTAAGTTTGATTATACTCCGGTTGAATGCTATTATTCTCTGAATCCCATTCAGTACAGTGATAATCAGTTCTATTCGATATATAAAATAAAAGGTACTTTCGTTTGCGAGAGTTCAAACGGTTCGGGCTTTATTAAGCCGGGAGATACTCTTGTAGGTGAAATTTATGTTATTGCAAGACTTATAGGCGGAAGTGTGGATATCAAAAATAATCTTTACTATGAAGATTCCGTTCTTAAAAATTATCACTCCTATTCAATTCACAGTGTTCCAAAATACAGTGATGTTACAGATGAAATATTTAAAAACACAACATATCTTGTGGAAACATTGACATATATTGAAGATAAAGACGCATACAATGATTTTGTGAAAAAGCTTGAATCAAAGTCCAAAAAGAAAGAGGACGCTCACATCACAATCGATACCTCTACGGACACCGAATCGGATAAGAAACGTAACTCCTCCGGAAGTGATACCGACTCGGAAGAAAATTCCAGAGCGGAGTATGATGAAGACGGAAACATTCAGAATTATGACCCGGATTTTGACGACGGTCAATATGATTACGACGTTGATAACGGCAATGATTATGATTTAGATGGCTCATATGATGACAATTATGCTGATTATGATAACTATGATAATCAGGAAAACTATCAGCAGTATGATTACACAGAGTATTAATAAAAAAATTTAAAAATTAAACAGATTTTTTTGTATAATCGTTTGAATTATTTATAATAATGTGTTATAATAAAGGTGGTTACTTTATAAACAAAATTCATTGTTAGGATGTGTAATGATAATGATAAACGGTATATGTTTAAGAAATGCTATTATTTCGGGTGCAAACAATATCAGCAAGAATAAGTCCGCTATTGACGATTTGAATATCTTTCCTGTTCCGGACGGCGACACAGGTACAAATATGTCAATGACAATTAATTCGTCTGTTGCGATGCTTAAAGAGCTTGACTGCGACGATGTTGCAACTGTTTCCCAAAAAACCGCCTCCGCTCTTCTTAGAGGTGCAAGAGGTAACTCGGGTGTTATTCTGTCACTTATTTTCAGAGGTTTTTCAATTGGCTTGAAAGATAAGGAAACTGCCGACGGAAGCGACCTTGTTCAGGCTTTGGGTGCAGGTGTTGAGGCTGCGTATAAGGCTGTTATGAAGCCTACAGAGGGTACTATCCTCACAGTTGCACGTATGGCTTATGAAGCAGGAAACGCTCTTATTGCAACCGAAACCGACCCTGTTCTGGTTTGGGAAACTATGGTTGCTGCTGCAAACGAAGCATTGGAGCTTACTCCCGAACTTCTTCCCGTGCTGAAGAAAGCTAACGTTGTAGACGCAGGCGGTAAGGGTCTTTGTACGATTTTCGAGGGTATGCTTTCTGTGTTCAGAGATGGAGAGATTATAGAGTACACTCAGTCGGAGGAAGAGAAGAAGAAAACAGATGATGATTATTTCAGGTCTGCGGCTGCTCAGTTTGATGGAGATATCACTTATACCTACTGTACGGAATTTATTGTAGGCAGAGATCCCGAGATACATAAGGACGCTCAGGAGCTTAGAGATTTCCTGCAAACTATTGGTGACTGCGTTGTAGTTGTTGACGATGAAGAAATTGTAAAGGTTCACGTTCATACCGAGAACCCGGGCAATGCTTTACAGCAAGGCTTGACCTATGGTCAGCTTCTTACTGTTAAGGTTGAGAATATGAAAGAGCAGCACCGTAAGGCAGCAGAAGCTGAAGCAAAGGCTCAGGCAGAAAAAGAAGCGGAAGAGGCTGCAAAGCTTGAGGTTCAGGAGCCTGTTGAGGAAATCGGTTTTGTTGCGGTTGCGGCAGGCGAGGGTCTTGTTGAGCTGTTCAAGGATTGCGGTTGCAGTCACGTTGTAAGCGGCGGTCAGTCTATGAACCCGAGTACGGAAGATATTCTCCGTGCTGTTCTCGCTACTCCTGCTAAAAAGGTAGTTGTTTTGCCGAACAACAAGAATATTATTATGGCTGCCGAGCAGACAGTTCTGCTTGTTGGTGACAGAGAGGTTATAATCATTCCTACAAAGACTATTCCGCAGGGACTTTCGGCTTTGCTTGCTTACGACCCCGAGATTGACCCGGGCATTGCTGTTGATATTATGAGAGAAGCTTATCTTGACGTTCAGACAGGTCTTGTCACATTTGCCGCAAGAGATTCGGATTTCGGAGTAGGCATTCACAAGATTAAGGAAAACGACATTATCGGTCTTGAAAACGGCAAACTTACCGTGAATGAGAAAGATGTTGTCAAGGCTACACTTAAGCTTACAAAATCTCTCGTTTCAAGAGATTCGTCCTTTATCACGATTATCAGCGGTGAGGGCGTTACTCAGGAGCAGGCAGATAAGGTAGTTGACTCCTTGACTGCAAAGTACGGCAAAGATATAGATATCACCTATGTAAATGGCGGTCAGCCTGTTTACTATTTTATAATTTCTGTTGAATAAAGGTTGATTGGATTGGCTTCACTTTACGAGATTCCAATAGAAAACATAAACGGCATCGGCACCAAACGTGGTCAGCTTTATCGCAAGTTGGACATCGATTCTGTCGGTGCCCTTGTGCGTTTTTATCCGAGAGCATACGAGGATTGGAGCAAAATCAGCGATATAGCCACTCTTGCTGTCAGTGAAACAAGCTGTATTAAGGTAACTCTCAGTACACCGGTAACGGAGCATAGAGTTGCAGGGGGAAAGCTCCTTGCAACTACAAGTGTTTCGGACGGATATGCTTATATGAAAATAGCATTTTTTAATAATAAATATATTAAATCTATGCTGAGAATGGGGGAGGAATATCTTTTTTACGGAAAGGTAACTTCCTCGGGCGGTATTCGTGAGATGATAAATCCGACCTTTGCAAAAGCAAACACGGGAAATGTCATTCACCCGAAAAAAAGCTCTCGCTATGCTTCCCGAAAAAATAAAAGATACTATCCCCGAAGATGTTAGAAACAGGTACAATTTGATTGGTCTTAAAGATGCACTTCTGAAAATTCATTTTCCCGAAACCTCCGAGGATATTGCAGCTTCAAGGCGAAGACTAATTTTTGAAGAACTGCTGGTGTTGGTGCTGGGACTTAGTTCAATAAAATCTATGCCGAGTAAATTATCTTCTGTAAACATTGAAACAGATTACACAGATGACTTCCTTAAGCTTCTGCCTTTTAAGCTTACAAATGCACAGTACTCTGCGATTAAAGATTGTATGAACGATATGATTAATAATACCAAAGCAATGAACAGACTTGTTCAGGGCGATGTCGGTTCGGGAAAAACTATGGTTGCGGCAGCGGTTGCCTATTCCTGCATAAAGAACGGTTATCAGGCGGCGATGATGGCACCCACGGAAATTCTTGCACAGCAGCATTTTCAAACATTCGATAATTTGTTTAAAGATACAGATGTTAAAATTAAACTCCTTACAGGTTCAATGACCGCAAAGCAGAAAAGGCTTGTTCTTTTAGATTTGTCGGACGGCGAAATTGACTTTATTGTTGGTACGCATTCGCTGATTTCGGAGAATGTCGCATTTAAAAATCTCGGAGTTGTTGTCACGGACGAACAGCACCGCTTCGGAGTTCGTCAGCGTTCCGATTTGCTGGAGAAAGGTCAAAATCCACATCTTCTTGTAATGTCGGCAACACCTATCCCGAGAACGCTTGCCCTTATGATTTATGGCGACCTTGATATTTCCGTAATTAACGAGCTTCCTCCGGGGAGGCAGATTGTCGATACTTTTCTCATTGACGATTCAAAGCGAATGCGGGTGTATAATTTTCTGAAAAAGAACATTAACGAGGGCAGACAGTGCTATATAGTTTGTCCTGCTGTTGAAAATTCCGAAACGGGTCTTATAGGTGTTGAGGAGTATGCCGAGGAAATCCAAAAAACAGTGTTCAGGGACTATAGCGTTGCAGTTCTTCACGGTAAGATGAAATCAGCCGATAAGGACGAAATTATGAATAAATTTATTGACGGTGAAATCAACATTCTTGTTTCAACTACCGTAATTGAAGTCGGGGTTAATGTTCCAAACTCAACAATTATGATGATTGAAAATGCCGAACGTTTCGGACTTTCGCAGCTTCATCAGCTAAGGGGAAGAGTAGGAAGAGGTGAATATAAGTCGTATTGCATTCTTGTTTCAAATGCAGGGGGAGAAGAGGCGAGAAGAAGACTTCGTGCCTTATGTTCCACGAACGATGGCTTTAAAATTGCCGATGAAGATTTGAAGCTCAGAGGTCCTGGCGACTTTTTCGGGTCAAGACAGCATGGTCTGCCCGAATTGAAAATTGCGGATTTGGCGGAAAATGTCAGTATTCTTCAAGACGCACAAAGTGCAGCAAAGGAGATTATGAGCGATTATATTGATAAGGAAAATAACAATTACCGTGGATTAAGAGCAGAGGTAAGAATGCTGTTCCATAATGTGGGTCACGGTCAGCAGCTTAATTAATAAAGTTTTAAAAAATAATGAAAAGAGGAAAATTATGGTGATTAGACGAATCACAGCAACTGTGCTTGCGGTTATGTTACTTTTTGTATGCTTTGCAACATCTGCCAATGCCGCAACCTTTACATCAGATGTCGAAACTGTCAGCAAGGCAATTTACCTGCTGAACCTTGATACCGATATTTTGGTGTATGAGAAAAATTCCGAAGATAAATTATATCCGGCGTCTACAACAAAAATTATGACATACATTGTAACGGTTGAAAACGTCAAGGATATTAAGAATACAAAGGTTGTGGTTGATAAAAATATTCTTGATGAGCTTGCAGGCACGGGAAGTTCGCTTTCGGGTCTTGAATATTTTGTGGGTCAGACTGTTACGGTTTACGATTTGCTTAACTGTCTTATGATTAAATCAGGAAACGACGCTGCACTTTTACTTGCTAATTTTGTGGGCGACGGATCTGTTCAGAATTTCGTTGATATGATGAATGAAAAAGCTAAGGAACTTGGCTGCAAGAATACGCACTTCGTAAATCCACACGGACTTCACGACGAAGACCATTATACCACAGCAAGAGATTTGGCAATCATAACAAAATATGCACAAACCTTGCCTGAGTTCAACGAAATTACAAGTACGGTTTCAACTTATATTTCTGCTGATTCAGAAAAGGAATATCCGCTTATCACAACAAATTATTTGATTGACGAAAAGCGTGGCGGCGATTACTATTACGAGTACGCTAAGGGCATTAAAACAGGTACTACGGACGAAGCAGGATATTGTCTTGTTTCCACGGCATCCAATGGCGGTTATACTTATCTCTGTGTTGCGTTGGGAGCTCCCAGTGTGGACAATGAGGGAAACGAGGTGGAGGATAACGGTGCTATGCGTGATTCCGTTGCCATGTATGAATGGGCATTTAAAAATTTGGAGTTAAAGAGCGTTATCGATGAACAAACACCTGTGTGTGAAATTCCAATTGAACTTGCATGGAATCAAGACACGGTTCAGCTTGTTCCGCAGGGCAGCTATTCAACTCTTCTCCCTGCCGATATTGAAAATTCGAGTATCGATATTGTAACAAATATTCCCGAATATTTAACTGCACCTGTCATTGAGGGCAATATCATCGGCACGGCTACCATAAGCTACGCAAACCAAGAGCTTACTACCGTTAATCTGATAGCAGCCGAAACTGTTGAAAGAAGTAATATGTTATACTTCCTTGACTCGGCGAAGAAAATTTTTAAATCTCAGTGGATGATTTTGGCAGTAGGAATTGTTGTTGTACTTTTCATATTGTATATTATAATTACTATGATTTATAACAATAAGAAAAATAAGAATAAACAAATGAAAAACAGAAAGAAAAGAAAACCTTCAAACAGAAGATAATCTATAGAAGAGAATAATAAAAGACACAGAACCTAATATTCTGTGTCTTAATTTTATTGTACTATCTTTTTGCTCTCGGCTTGCGAGTACCGCAGGCACATAAACCTACATACTCTTGATTAACCTTTCCGCATTCAGGGCAAGTCCATTCGTCATACTCGGACGCATCTACAAACTTTCTCTGAGCTCTTGTACCGTTTTTAATGATTTCGGAATCTGTGTTTAAATCTTTGTTTTCGGACTTTCCGTGATTGTTAAGAAACATTTCGGAGAAGCTCTTTTTGTCCTTTTTCTTGGTATTCTTTGACTTTGGAGGGGTGCTTGTTTTAGGTGCGTTTTTCTTTCTGTTTGTAAACGGAGCTTTTTTCTGCCGAACAGGCTGCTTCTGAACCTCCGGAGAAGCTTGCTGCTGAACAATCGGCTGCTGTTGTGCAGGCTGCTGCTGATTTGGCATTAAATAATCCTGTTGTTCTTGAATATTGCTTACGAAGTTCGACATAAAGTTTTGCTGTGTATCGGTGGGTTCAGGAGATTTTTGTGTGGTTGCTCCGCTGCCGAAGAACATATCATCGTTTGATGTGCTGTAAGCTTGCTGTGAAGTCTGAGCCTGTTGAGCAACGGGTTGGCTTTGAACGGAAGTCTGTTTAATATTTTGTTTCTTAGCATTATCGGGATCTATTTCCTCAAACAGAGAGAAATCGTATTCCTCGGGAGAACGTTTCTTTTTATAATCCAAATCCAGAACGACTGTGGGAGGTGCGTCAGCTGTCGGAATGGAATTATCCAGTGCCGAAAAATTCGGAGTGATTTTTTTAGGCTGTTTCAAAGGCTGTGTTTGAATTTGTGTTTGTTGTGTAGGCGGAGTAACGGTCTTTGAAGAGAAGAATATGTCATCATCGGAATCATTACGCATACCGTAAGGCGAACCATTCATTACAGATGTTTCTTCAAATTGAATAGGTAAAGCTTCTCTTGAAGCATTTAAATTAGGCTGGTCTTGTGTGAAATCCAGTACATCGGAGCTGCCGTTGTTGCTTGCGGCACTAGGAGCAGTTTCTTCGGCAGAGGACGAAAACATTAAATCTAATCCACTGTTCTGAGCTGCGGAAGATATTTCGGCATTATGCATAATAGGTTGATTTTCAATAGGTGCAGAGCCTTGATAATTAAGCGGTACTGTGGGAATGTCTGGCTGTGATGCCTTCATTATCTCCGTTGCAGCAGTGTCGGCATTCTGATTAGCCGCTGTACCGTTTATGATGAATTTAGGCTTTTTCTTAACCTCTTTTTCGGGTTCTTCTTCAATTCCCAAATCCTTTCTGTACTGTGCGAAAGGATCTCTTTTATTCTTCTTCAGAAATTCATCGGCAAAGGTTAGCTTCTTCGTTTCTTCAATACCGTAATCGAATTTCTGCTCCATCATTGGTGCAGACTTTTCGGGCGGTTTTGCCTGAGGATTATACTTGTAATACAAATCCTCGCTGTTTTGTTTATCCTTGTTTTCACGACCTCGTTTGAAAAATCCAAACTTCGGCTTCTGACCGCTTTCTCCTTCGGCATCCCCCTGAGAATCGGGCTTTTTCATCGACTGGGCCTGATTCATTGCGGCAACTTTTCTATGAAGCTTCTGTGCTTGGAAAGGTGAGGCGTGAGATTCGGCTTCTTTCGCCCAGCTTCCGATTTGCCCGAGCGAAACCACCGACTTCATAATGCTGACAAGCCCGATAATGCCGACAAGCAGTCCTACACCCGCAATTACAAGCCAGGCCATTGCATCAATGATTTCGGACGAATCAACCATATTTCCCTTAATGTGAAAATACTGGAATATTCCGATTGCCGCAACAATTAGACCGGCAGCTATAAAGGAAAGACTGAGTACCATTGAACTGGTTATTTCCTTTTTTTGTGCATCGTACATAGCATTGGCTATGGTGCTTGGATTGCCAATTGAATCTGCTTTTTTTGATTTCTTGCTCACACAATTCCCTCCTTGTTTTTTAGATATTTATACGGAAATATTATAATACATTTTTCTGAGAAATTCAATAATTGGCAAGATTTTTTGGAATGTTTTACTGTAATTTTGTGAATTTACATAAAAGAAATGAATTTTTTATGTTTTATTCAACGAAAAAAAATCACTGAAAATCCGTGTAAAATTCACGGATACAACACTTTTAAATTTAATGATTATTTTGATACATAAAATTATTTTAGATATTGATATACTTGGCATTTAATCATTCCGTTGTAAAGCTTTCTCCTCTTGTCCGCAGCTCTTCCAAAACAGTTTTCAAAATCATCATCGGGAGTTATCACCGTGTAGCTCCAGCCGCGTTTTGAAGTAAACCGCTTTCCCATAATCTTGTATATATCCTCGGCTTCCCTTATGTCAAGCAAACGTTCACCGTAAGGCGGATTGCAAATCACCGATGCACGTTCAAAGTTTTCCGAAAAATCCTTAATGTCTTTTTTTTGAAATGTAATATATTCCGCAACACCTGCTTTTTTTGCGTTATTGAAAGCTATGTCGAGTGCGTTTTCGTCAATGTCGTATCCATAGCCGTGAAAGGCGATATCCGACTTTATTCCGTTTCTTGCTGAATTACGTTCCGATTCCCAGACAGTTTTCGGAATGAAATCAAAGCTTTCGGAAATGAATTGCCTTTCGGCATTCGGCTGAATGTTCAATGCCTTTTGTGCTGCTTCAATAAGAATAGTACCCGAACCGCAGCAGGGGTCAATAACCGTATGATTGCTCCTTACCCTTGAAAGTTCAACAAGTGCCGCAGCAAGCGTTTCACGAATGGGAGCGTTGTTTGAAGCGGCTCTGTAGCCACGTTTGTGAAGAGGCTCACCGCTTGTGTCAAGCATAATGCAGGCGTTGTTTTTCAGTATCAGAAATTGGATTTTAAACAGTGTTCCCGACTCCTCAAACCAATCTCTTTTGTATCGTGATTTCAAACGTTCGACTACAGCTTTTTTTACAATAGCCTGACAATCGGGAACACTGTACAGGGCAGAGGATAGGCAGTTTCCTTTCACAGGGAACTGTCCGTTTTCGGGAATATATTTTTCCCACGGAATATTCTTTACACCTTGAAAAAGGTCTTCAAAACTGTGAACATCAAACCTGCCGAGCAGCAGTAAAATTCTCTCAGCGAATCTGGAGCGGATATTGGCTCTTGCAAGCATTGAAGCATCGCCCTCGAAAAAAACACGACCATTGTCCGCTTTGACGTTTTCCGCACCCATAAATTTGAGTTCGTTGGAGAGAAATTTCTCAACCCCCATAAGGCACGGAGCGACAAATTTATGTAAACTCATTTAATTAACAATCCTTTTCAATATATATAAACTATTATACAACATAACGGAGAAAGTTTCAAGCTTTTCTTTATTAATCGGTTAAATTTTTATTGTTTGCACAGGCAATGCCTGTTAAAGTTTCGCTCAAGGAACTGTTGGAAAATAAGTTGAACAATTTAGACGCAGGATAATTTGTTCTGTGTCAGGCACAACACCGCAGGAATACTGACGTATTTCAAGGTGTTGTAACGACACACAGGGCAAATTAGACAAGTATAAATGTTCAAGTTATTTTCTGACAGTGTTATTTTCTGACAGTTCCCAAGCCTTTACAAAGGATTGCGGGGTGCAGGAGTGACGGCGAAGCCTAATCCTCGTAAGGAAAGAGCCCTAAACAAATTATCGTAGAAAAGCAAACTACCCTCAGCGAAACTAAACGAACTATTATCAGAAAAACAAACAAAAAAATAAAATCAATTTTAAAAATAATATCTTACGATACAAACAAAAGCAGACAACAGCGAAACGAATTGCCGAACAAAGAAAGATAAAATAAATAACTCACCCCCAATTATTCCTGCGAACGTTGTCCGCCGAATGACCGGTCTAAAGAAAGATGATGTACGATTTGATTTTAACCGTACAGGTAGAAATTTTGAAAAAATTTTCCAAAACCCCTTTACAAATTCAAAATTTGTGGTATAATAATAAATGTTGACGATGAAGGCGGTAAATCCACCGTATAAAAAATTCGGTATGTGATTTTAGAAAGTCGAAAAAAATTTTCAAAAAAATTTTCAAAAAAGTGTTGACAAACAAATCAGACTGTGATATAATAAATATCGTTGCAGGAAAGAAATGCAGATGTAGTTTAGTGGTAGAACTTCAGCCTTCCAAGCTGATCGTGTGGGTTCGATTCCCATCATCTGCTCCATCACGAAAGTGAATATGATCTGCGCCAATAGCTCAGCTGGATAGAGCAACTGCCTTCTAAGCAGTAGGTCAGGGGTTCGAGTCCCTTTTGGCGCGGTAGATCTGAGAAATGAGTTACAGTGTTTTATATGCTGTAACTCATTTTTTAGTATAATGGGCATACCGATGCTCTGTGGTGAAAATCCAAAGAAGCGTAGTTACCAACGAACCCGATAGGGACTTCCAAGGTTTGTATCATGAGGTGCAGGATAGAAGAAAGGATAGCGAATCAGCAGAAGTTATAGTACCGAGAAATCGGGAAGGACTGAAAAAGTCGAATTCGTCATATTAAAACTTGTGTACTTTAGAGCTATATCAAAAGAAATACTGATCAGACGAGGTCCATACTTACTTTTTAGGTTGGGTAACTTTATCACCTGCGTCAAAATTTTGTTTCTAAGGAAGTGTACCGAACCCCTCTGTCCTGCGGACATCTCCTTTATAATGGACGACTTTGATAAATCGAGAACCAAAAAGCCTCCACTTTTAGCAATGTCATCAACTTAGTGTAATATACACTAATATCGTTTTTCTAAATGACTGAATTTTAGCGTATAAAAAAGTATCAAAGACAATATATGCTTAATCCCACTTTTAGGGGAGGTGGCAGCTGTAAGGCTGACGGAGGGTTTTTTAAATATTGGCGGTAAATCTTAACGCTTTCGGGTATAAAGAACTGTCAGGAAATAACTTGAACATTTATACTTGTCTAATTTGCCCTGTGTGTCGTTACAACACCTTGAAATACGTCCTTCCAAACGACAATCTTCGCGGTGATAAATGTTTAATCGTTCCATAAAGAATTCCTTTCCTTAATCATGTATGATAAAAATTGTTACAAAAAATCAATAAAAAATATTTAAAAACTATTGCATAATTCGGCAATTCGTGATATTATATTTAATATAGTTTACCAATTAGGTACTTATCAATGAAATTCAACGCAAAATGGCAAAGTTTTGCACAGCAATCAAGGCAGATAACCAATGCTTATGATTGTTTGTGCATTGAAGACCTGAATATGAAAGCCATGTCACAGTCTATGAATTTTGGAAAGTCTGTTGCCGACAACGGTTGGGGAATGTTCACAACATTTCTGCAATACAAGCTTGAAGAAGTCGGAAAACAGATTGTAAGGACAGATAAATTCTTTGCAAGTTCACAGCTTTGCAGTGTATGCGGTTACCAAAATCCTGACACTAAAAACTTGTCGGTAAGAGAATGGAGTTGTCCTTACTGTCAAGCACATCATAACAGAGATATAAATGCCGCTGTAAACATACGAAATGAAGGTATGAGAATAGCATTAGCCTAAAAAACTAAAAACAAAAACCGTGGGACACACGGGGTTAGCTCGCTGATACTGTACAGGCTGCTGTACTTGAACAAGAAGCCCCCGCCGAGAAGCTCAGCGTAGGCGGCGGGAGTATGTCACAGACATAAAAAAATAATTGTGCTATTATAAATTCATAATGTTGCCTATTTTTCTATTTAGAGTGGGAGGTGTATTTTATGGAAACGCTATTTCCTGTAAAGGAAGCTGCATACTTAACTGCGGTAAATGCAGAAATTTACAGAGATATTCTTCGGGTTTGCTATCGTGAGTATGAGCATATGCATTTCCAACTGTATAAAGAGGAGATCATGGAACTTTTGAAAGAGAAATATCCCGAGAAATTTTCCGAATACAGTATGGACAACCTTAAATCGGATTTAAATGCTTTGGTAGAATGGAAAAATCTAATACCTTTTCAAGATCCAACCAGAGTATATACAATAGCAGATTATAAAAATAAGCAGTTCAGATATGCCATGAGTGAAGCAGCTGTTGAGATTGAGCGTATGACAATAAAGCTTGAAAATTTATTTTTGTCACCTGCAAATCTTTCTACGAATTATTTTCTTAAAATTGAAAACTCTCTGGATAATATCACTAATATTAAAGGTAAAGACTTAAAAGAAATAAATGAATGGTGGAGAAATCTTCAAGACGATTTTAAGCGGCTTAATCAGAATTATCAGGATTATCACAGAGAATTTTATACAGGGAGATCTGAAAAAATTCTAAAATCTGTAGAATTTATTACTCATAAGGATAAGTTTATTTCTTATTTGCAAGATTTTATTAAAGAACTGCAAAAGCATTCGGATATTATTTCGAGTATTATCAGAAAAATCGACGAAAAAGAGAAGAAAGAACTTTTAATAAGAATAGTGGAAAGCGAGCTTGCAATCCCCAGACCTCTTTCAGAAAAGGAAGATGATTTGGAGAAACGCATCAAAGATGACATCTACGGTAAATGGGATTCTTTTGAACGATGGTTTGTATCTAAAAACGGTATTCCCAGTGAAAGCGAAAGAGTCCTTGATATTACCAATGAAGTTATTCAAAAGATAATTCAGAATGCGGCTTTAATTGTACAGCTGCAAAATTGGGGAATAAGCAGGAAATCTGACTACAAGCATTATATACAAATGTTCCTTGACTGCGAAAATATTGATGACGCACATAAACTGTCTGCACATGTTTTCGGAGTGCAGAATGTTCGTCATTTCAAGGCGGCAGGCGATAGAATGACAGATAGCATTTCAAACAGCACTTCCGAGGAAGAACCTCCTGAATTTCTGCTTAACTCTCATAATAAGAAGTACAAGCCTCGTATTGATAAAACAGGTTTTGTTGAGAAGTCCTTTGAAAAAGCAGCGAAAAAACAGGAGTATTTCAAGCAACTTGAAAAGAACAAAGAAATGGTTATGAAATACATTAACGAAAATAAGCTTTCGATTTCCGAAATTAACGATGTTGTCAGCGAAAATACTCGTGTTACTCTGTTGAGATGGATTTCTAATGCAAATATGACAAGCACCCGAACAGGTTTGACTGATTATGGACAAAAATATAGACTTTTAAAAAATGACGGCGTTTGCGTACTTCATTGTGAGGACGGAGATTTGGAGTTGCCGTGCTATACGTTTGAGTTTGGAGATGAATCATAATGAAGTCTATTCAGAACCTAATTGAAAGATTCTGGATAATAAAGAGTCGTGACAAGGATTTGTATTTCCTTGCAAGAGCGGAAATGAACAGTATAGAAAAATTTGCAAGAGAATATCCCGGTTGGCGTGTTGTAAGTAACGAACGAATTATAAAAATCGAAAAGATTCCTTCATACGCTCAATCTTTTATGGGAATTACAGACTTTCAGTCTAATCTTGATTACGCAATACTTTGTGCTTTGCTAATTTTTTTGGAGGATAAAGAAGATAACGAAGCTTTTTTATTGTCTGAGGTGGTTGCAAATATAGAGATACAGTTAAAAGAGTTCGTTTCTGTCGATTGGACTCGTTTTTCGGATAGAAAATCGCTTATTCGAGTTATGCAGTACGCCGTAAAAATAGGATTTCTGATTTGTCACGAGGGAAGTATCGATGATTTTACAAACAATATCCAACAGGAGGTTTTGTATGAGAATACAGGACTTTCAAGATATTTTGCAGTTAATTTTTCAAGGGATATTTCAGATTGTAAAACATACAGTGATTTTGAAAGAGTTACCAACAATGTTGACACTGACAGAGGGCATTTTCGCAGCAGTCGAGTTTACAGACGACTTGTGACAAGTCCCGCAATGTACTGGGATACAACAGATGATCCCGATTCGTTTTATCTGAAAAATAAGAGAAATATTATTTCAAAATATCTGAATGACTATCTTGGAGGCAGACTGGATATACATAGAAATTCTGCGTATTTTGTTTTTGAGGACGATAATAATTATGGAGAATCTTTTCCGAAGGATTCCACGATTTCGGATATTGTTGTACTTTTATGTACAGTCATCAGAGAGCATTCGGAGTTTATACACGAGGAAAATGACACGGTTGTTATTAGCAAGTATGAATTTGTGAAGCTTGTGGGAGAATGTTCGGAGAAATATTCCTTTGCATGGAGCAAGGAATACAGAGAAATGGCCGTAGAAAAAATAGCAGAAAGAGTTTGTGAAATTATGGAAGGCTGGATGCTTTTAGAAAGAACAGACAGTGATTTTATAATTTATCCCGGAGTTTATAAGTTTTCAGGTGTATATCCGAAGAATATTGAAGAACAAAGAAATAACAGTAAAAGCAAATCTTCTGAAAAGAAATAACAGGATGAAGCATTGGAAAAGGAAAGCTAAATTTCACCGTTTTATACTCGAAAGCGTTAAGATTTAGCACTTTTCTTTCTTAGACCGGCAATTCAGCGGACAACGTCCGCAGGAAAATGGTAAATTTTTTTAATCTTGAGTATAGTATAATTCTTTTAGGTTTTGAGTATAATTGGAGGCGATTTTTTATGATCGAACAAAAAAGATGGCGTATGAACAGAATGGGATTTGTAAATTTCTGGCTTTACGATAATGAGATTTTCCCGTTTTGCGATGGAAAACTTATGCTGCGAGGTCAGAATGCGTCTGGTAAATCAATAACTACACAAAGCTTCATACCTTTTATTTTAGATGGCAACCGTTCTCCGTCCAGACTTGACCCGTTTGGTTCGAGCGACAGAAAAATGGAGTATTATTTTTTGGGTAACAGTGAAAGTGACGATGTTACCGGTTATCTTTTTATGGAGTTCAAGAAAGAGGGTATAGAAGAATACCGCACTATCGGCATAGGTCAGCGAGCAAGACGAGGCAAAAATGATATGGGATTTTGGGGTTTTATCATTTTGGATGGCAGACGAATTGGAATTGATTTTGAATTGACCAATAAAATCCGTGATAAATTAATTCCGCTTTCCAAGAAAGAACTTAGTAACCGTTTGGGAAGTCAGAATCTTATGTTGGAAACTCAGCGTGAGTATATGGCGAGTGTAAACAAATATCTTTTCGGATTCCCGCTTATCGAGCAATACGAACAATTTATTCAACTTTTGATTAAGGTTCGTGCACCTAAGCTTTCAAAAGAATTTAAGCCGAGTAAGGTGTACGATATTTTAAACGAATCGCTGCAAACTTTGACAGATGATGATCTCCATACAATGGTTGATGCAATGGAGAAAATGGACGATATTGAAATAAGTCTTGAAAATTACAGAAAAGCTTACAGCGATGTTACAATTATTGGAAACGAATACAGAAAGTATAACAATTATATGCTCGGTCTTAAAGCTAGGAACTATCTGAACGCAAAGAAAGAAGCCGATAGTATAAAGTCAGAGTTTAAAAATCTTACGGACGAGATAAAAACGCTTGAAGAGAAAATCGAAAGCGATAAAAATCTGCACTCCGAACTTGACAACAGAATAATCGAGTTAGATAAGCTTATAAAGCTTTGGGCAGATTCTGATTTAATAAAGTCCGTAGGCAGAAGAGATGAATTGAAAAGCGAAATAAATAAGCTCAATTCGGATATTGGTTCTATGGATAAGCAGATTAAAACGCACAAAGATAAAATTGAAGAAATCGAGCAGAAAGTTCACAAAATAGAAGATGAAATTGAAGACCGAAAATACGATGTTTCCAAGGAAACTAAAGAACTCGATTTTTTGAATAATACTGCAATGCTGTCTTTTCATAGCGATGTAAAAACGCTTATAGCTACTTCCGAAAAAATTCAAAAAAACGAACTCAGAAATGAGGTTAGCCGAATTAAAGGTATGATTTTAGATACTGGAAATCTTATAAAAAACGGATTAAAAAAGTTAAAGTTTCTTAATGAAGCGTTGAAGAAACTTGACATTGCGGAGAAGAAGCTTTATGAAAACGAACTTGCTCTTAATACGGCAAAAAGTACTCTTTCTGTAAAGGATCAGGAACAAATAAGTTGTAAGGATAAATTAATTGAGGCTTGGTATATCAGTCAAAGTGACAATAAGGAATATTTGTTGAACGAGATTGAATTTAAGTCGGCAGTTGAAATGATAAGCCTTTATAGTGAAAATGATAAACCGTATGCATATATGGATTATCTTTCCAAAATATTTCATAGTAAGAATGCTGTTTTAGCGGATTTGAAATCTCGAATTCATAGAGAAACAGAAGATTTAAACGCAAAATGTAAACAAAAAGATAAGGACCTTGAAGAACTGAAATCTCAAAAGGAAATTACTCCAATTCGTTCAGAAGAAGTGCAGACCGCAAGAAAATTGTTGTCCGAACAAGGAATACCTTTTGTTTCGCTTTATGAAGCGGTAGATTTTTCAAAAAACTGCAATGATGACAGAAAGACTTTGTTAGAAAAACAGCTTATGATGTCCGGTTTGCTGGATTCGTTAGTTGTTCCGAAAGTTTACAGAGAAAGAGTCTTTGATATTTTACAGAATTATTCTGATACTGTTATTTGTACGAAAAAGCTGAATTCTCACCGTTGCGATTTTCTTGAAATTTCGCAAGGTATTACAGATGAAAATTTGCGAACCGCCATTAACGAAGTTCTTTATTCTATTGTGGAAAGTTACGACGAAAGTGCCGTATATATTCTTTCGGACAGCGGTTATTTCAAAAACGGCTTGCTGGAAGGATATGCAGCTGTTGAAAAAAACGACTGTGTAAGATATATCGGAGTCGAAGCCAGAAGAAAACTTAAAGAACGTCTTATTTCCGAAAAGGAGTTGGAACTTGAAAAACTTAAAGCTGATATGGAAGGTCTTAAAGAACAGAAATCAGCTTTAGAAAACAGAATTAAGCTTTTAGGCACAGAGTATTATAATTCACCCCAAATTGATGAACTTGATTTAATTGTACGTGATTTGACGAGTTTAAAAAGGAATCTTGAAGTTGCTCAGAAACGTTATGATGACAGCGAGAAAGAACATAAAGAAGTGTTGAAAATAAAAGATACCGCTAATCGAGATGTGATTTCTGCGTGTTCAAAGCTTCCGTATAAAAGAGATACCGAAACTTACGAAGAAGCCGAGAATATGCTTGAGGATTACGAACTTTCTATCGACAAACTAAAGGATTGTATTTCGGATATTATTGACAGCCGTTATGAGCTGGACAGCTGTAATAACAGAATTGATGAACAAAATTCAATGATATTCGATATTGACACTATTCTTACGGAGAAGAAAAGGGACCGAAATATCAAAGCTGTACAGGTTCAGGAAATCGATGACTTTTTAAACAACCCTGAAAACAAAAAGTTAGCCGATGAAATGACTAGGGCTCAAGCAGAGCTTAATTATAAGAAATCTGAGCTTGATAGAGTTAAACAGGAACTTGCCGGGAATTGTTCAGCTGTAAAGATAAAGTCCCAAGAGGTTGAGAAGATTTCGGATGAACTCAAGAGAAAAGACGGATATTTTATGATTCTTAAAGGATATTTTGAAGAAGAACTTAGTCTTGAACTTTATGATTCTCTGCCCGATGAAACAAGCCGTTACACATCAGTTCAGCTTGCCGAAACAGCACTTTCTGCTATGAAAAGAATAGAGAGTAACTTTTACAATTCCGATACCGCATATAGTACATTGTACGAAAAGTACCAAAAACATTCATCGAGTATTGCCTCTTACGGAATGGCTTTTGAAGACAGATTTGACAGTTCAGAATTTACGAACATTGTAAGGAAACGACAAGTAATTACTGCAGTATGGGAAGGTGTAAGATATTCTCTGGAAGAGTTTACTGCTCGCATAAAAAATGCTGTCGAAAGTACGGAGCTTCTTATACAACAAAAGGATAGGGTACTTTTTGAAGATATTCTATCCGAAACGATAAGCCGAAAATTAACAGCCAGAATTTCTGAAAGCCGTGAATGGATAGCCGATATGTCACAACTTATGCAGGATATGGATACCTCTATGGGGCTT
Source organism: uncultured Ruminococcus sp. (assembly GCA_902763835.1). Classification (GTDB taxonomy): domain Bacteria; phylum Bacillota; class Clostridia; order Oscillospirales; family Acutalibacteraceae; genus RUG592. The sequence goes on from CACWTQ010000073.1 coordinate 20,812, forward strand.
ACATTTTCATTGCAGTGGAAGCCTAGAAAAGCAGAGGGTGGCGGTCAGCTCGGAACGCAGGAACTTGAAAAGCTGCTTACAAGAGATAAGGAGCTTTTACCTCTTGCAGATAGAGAACGACTTGCATATCATTTCAGAGCAAAAATAAGAGCGGCAAAGCAGGAAGCCGCCGAAAATGGCAAAACGACGAATTATCTAGAAATGGTTCGTGATGCACTTGATTACAGGAAATGGTTTGAGTTTAAAATGTTTTTCCGTAGAACAAGTGAGGGTAAAAATGAACTTACCGATCGAGCCTTTAATCGATTTAGCGGCGGTGAGAAGGCTATGGCTATGTATATTCCGCTTTTTGCCGCAGTAAATGCACAGTACAGAAAATCTAAGAAAGCTGATTATCCAAGAATAATTGCACTCGATGAAGCCTTTGCAGGGGTTGATGATAAGAATATAAGCAGTATGTTCAAGCTTGTGGAAACATTGGAATTTGATTACATTATGAATTCTCAGGCATTGTGGGGTTGTTACGAAACAGTAAAATCTCTTCGTATTGCTGAACTTTTAAGACCGGAAAATTCACAATTTATTACCGTTATATTCTACCACTGGAATGGTAAAAAGAAAATATTGGACGAATAGCACAGGAGTTCTTTTGATATGGATAATCAACAGAATAATTTATTGCACGAGTGTGCAGAGTATTTTCGTAGAAAGAAAGGCTTTGAAAGAAGTTTTATGCTTATTCGTCAAAAAATGGAATCTTTTGGAAAAACTTCGGGTAAGGTCATTCTAAATAATGTGTCACTCGAAGAAAGGTTGGCATTACAAAGTTTTCTTGCCAAAAACTTTAAAGAAGATTCGATTTCATTCAGTTTAAAGACTTTTGAAGAAGCTTTGTCTGAAACAAAATTTACAGGTATTACATTAAAAGAGCTTATTGAAGAATATTTTAACGAAAGTATTGTCAGTAACAAGGATAAAAAAATAAAGATTTCAAAGCTGAAAAGTGAAATACGAAATAATATCCAAAACAATATTAACAGGGATTTTGGAACAGATAATCCCCTATCAATTATGATAGGGGAGATGTCAGATAAAGAGTTCAATACACTTGTGCAAACTTGTTACGGAAAATCATATAATACAACCAAGGATAACGAATCCAAGATTATAAATATTGTTTTGAAGAGCATATCCCCAATAGGCAAAGTTTTTGAGATTCTTGACAATCTTGGAGATTCCACCGTTCGATTGGCAGTTCTTGCTATGAAATGTACCGGTGATCCTCACGCTTTCGACCGTGACCGAACCGAGGGCAAACTGTTGCTTAAATTCTTACGGAATCTTGATAAAGATTTTTATACAGAACACAAGAATCATCTTTCGGCAGAAGATATACTGGAGCTGTATATTTTACACGGTATTCGTCCAGATGATATTTCTAGTTTTACGGTTCTTCACGGAATACGTCTGTATAACGGAGAGGAAAGTCATCCGGCTTATGACAGCTTCATTGAAAAGCACGAATTTTATCTCACCTCGCTGTCGAATTTGAGTTCAATTACAAGAGCTGTTCCGATTAACAAAGATGTCTTCGTAGTGGAAAATCAAATGGTATTTTCGCAGTTGTGCGATGCTTGCCCGAATGCTTCGATAATCTGCACGTCGGGTCAAATAAAAACAGCGTCCCTGCTTGTAATAGATTTATTATGTAAGGAAGATTGTAACTTGTACTATAACGGTGATTTCGATGGCGAGGGTCTGACGATTGCCAACAGGATTATAAAAAGAAATAGTGAAAAAATTCATCTTTGGCGTATCAGTGTAGAGGATTATAGAAAGTCCGTATCTTCGGTAGAGTTGGGGGAGGATAGGCTGAAAAAGCTTGAACGAATAGATAATCCGGAGCTTTTAGAAACAGTCAAACTAATTTCCGAAAATAAAAAAGCAGGCTATCAGGAAATGCTTATTAATGATTTAATTTTCGATATAAACAATTCAACATTATAGCCCTGATAAACTGGACAAAGATATATACAAAGCTATATAGATAGTGATACAGTGACATACTCCCACCACCTACGATTCGGTGAGTACCTATTAGTGATGAATTTTTACGCAGGTGATAAAGTAACCTAACCAAAAAAGTAGGAGTGCGATTTTCGTCCGGCGTTGCCGGTTCGGTGAACTCTCCTTAG
>CACWTQ010000074.1 GCA_902763835.1 uncultured Ruminococcus sp.
ACAGTTCTCTTTTTTCTTGACTCAACATGGTTACCACTCCTTCTACACTTATTGTACCACGCTTGTCAATAGTCTATATATTTTATTGGATTGCTATAAGCATTTTTCCATAAATATTGTACTTAGATCCGACTTACTGTCCGGATAATACTTTTTCACAAACTCCGACAAAGTACCATTCATACCCGAACTGCCCATATACGGCGGATTAGTCACAACAACATCATACTTCTGTGTCAAAATATCCGCAATGTTAAAAATCTCCTGCAAACGTCTTGAAACTTCAATTTCTCCGTGAATATCAAGCGTAATTTCACCGCTTTCCTCACCTTTAGGAACAGCAAAACGTCTGAGCAAATCAAAGTCATAATCTGCCGAAACCCTGAGCAAACTTCCAAATTCACTAGCGTTCTTAAATTCTTCAATAAGCTGTAAAGTTTGTTTTAACGCTTTTTCGCAGTCCTCATTACTAAGGCTTATGCCCATATCATGCAGAGGTGCGGAAGTAATTCCTCTGCTGTCACGAACAGCGTAAACATGCGGCTGGGGTGCGGTTGAGTTTCCATTTTCATCACGTCTGTTAAAGAAACGCTTGTCATATTGCCTTGCTTTCATCATCACCGAAAAATACGCAAGCTGTGCTGCTCTTTCGTCAATGTCAAGTCCAAACAGATTATTTTCAAGAATACTCTCCACTGCATCTCTGTTATTATAACCGCAAGTGCCGTAAATTTGCATAAGCACATCAAACATATATGCAAGTATATGACCGCTGCCCATACAAGGGTCAATACAGCGAATATCTTCGGGATTCAGATTTCTGTACTCCTCACGTATCTTTGAAAGCTCTGCCTGAACGTCCTCTTCCTGCTCTGCTTCGTCAAGATAATATTTCCACTCAGATTTCAACTCCTCGTCTTCGTGACCCTCTGTCCAAAGTCTGCCAAGAGAATTCTCAACCATATACCGCACAATCCAATCGGGTGTAAACAGCTGAGTAGCCGCCGGAATATTCTCCTTGCTTATCTTGATATTCTTTTTCAGATTGGCAAAAACCCGATCTTTCGGTTCGGTGTTGTAATACTGGTACAGCCAGCCGATAATTTGCACCTGATCTTGCCAGTTGTCCTCTGGAATATCCGTTATCATTCTGTTGATAACGCTTTCATCACGAAGAAGATGATCGGGAATAAGCAATTCCGTATAATCGTTAATCTGCTCAAACATACGGGGGAGTATCTTATGAAGATCATTGCACTGTACAATCAGAAGATACTGAAACAGTTCCTCGTCATTATTAGAGTTTTTTAAATCATAAACCTTGTCAATGTCGAGAATGTCAAATTCAAGATTAATTGCCTCCGCAATAATCTGCGGATTAAAACGGTTTTCCTCGTCCGTGAATACACGAACATGACTTGGAAGATAACCGTTTACTTCCATAAATCTTATCGCTGTAAAACGGTTGAACCATGTAAAGGCAACTTCGTCAATTACAGTTTCAAAGCCTCTGTAACGTATTTTTTCAATCAAAGCTTTACGCTGCTCCGATTGTTTCTCGGATAGAGGTTCTCCGTTTACAGAATTGACATCAACGATTTTATCCGGATATATTCCGAATTGTTGTGCTTTCTGAGATACACGCTTAATTAACTCGTTGCGTGCCCAGACAGCATACTTTTTTATCGCATTTTTGTCCATAGCGTCCTCCTTTTCAATAAGTACATTATATTCTGTGGTACACTTAGTAAACAGTGATTGTTGACTAATATCACTGTAAATCAGTTTAATTTTATGCCGTCACAGCCTTTAAGCAGATTCAGCATTTGAGCCTTTACCTTTTCAAGATAAGCGTCAATGTCTTCCTCGCTTTCCAATGTTTTCGCCGGGAATATTACTTGACGATGAACATTCTTAACGGATTTTTTAGGTGGGGCAGAGGTTGTTTTCTTCGGTTCGGGTGCAGCAATAACAGGCGGTTTCAATGCGTTTTCAATACGTTCCGTCATAGTATCTTTATATTGCCACATTGGCGGCATCATACCGTCAAGAAGTGCAAGACATTCACATTCGGAAATTTGCTGCTGTTTCTGAGTGTAATAACTGTCGGCAATATCGACATAATTCATTACCTTAATATTGTTATCGGCAGTTGTATGAATTTCCATACGGCATTGACGGACAACGTCCATAAGTTCCCTGCGTTTTTCCTCTAACATACTGTCGTGAGATGTCCTGACAGCTGTCATAAGGTCTTTGAGATTGCGTATGCGTCTGTAATCGAATTTTTTGGAATCATCAACTAAAGTGATAAGCCTGATTTGATTAAGTGCATTGTTGGCATTCTCGTCCTTGCGAATGTAATCGAGGTCATTTCTCAAATCTTTTTCAAACTTAACAGCTGAATCAAATAGAGTAACCTGTTTGTCAAAGAAAGATTCAATATTGCTCATATCGTCTTTACGGTCAAAAAGATTATCTTCATTTTTGATAATATAACTCACCAGAGCAATATTATCTTTCTGCTGATAAAGTAGTTCCTTAATATTCTTTATAGCCGCTTCAATCTTTTTCCTGTCGGGATATTTGTGAGTACTGTAACGCATTAACAAATCTTCATAATGCGTCTTTAAATCGGTGAATTTCTTAACGATAAAATCAACCAGTCCGTCCTCGTCATTAGGTACGTCCATAATATCAAAATATTCACGAAGAAATTCACGAACCCTTTTCATATTACCGGCAGATATAATTTGACGCTTGAATAAAATTGTCTTTCCGATTTCGCTCTTTTTGCGGAGCATATCGGGAAGTTTTGGGTTGTTGGGCTGAATGGTATTGCCGGCATACTTTACAGTTATTTTCTGATTAAAAATCAACTGTGCCACAACAGCGGCTATATCAATCTCTTTCCAACCGTATGGAACAGCCTGATATCGGCTCTGAATGTCGAACATCGAAGTAGTAAGATGTTTTTTATCTTGCAGCGAAAGAAAATCTTCAATCTTAGCAGCGGCATCACGATTATCTTCCATACTTGCAAACATTTCCTGAGTGCCTTTGAGTATGGATAAAATTTCATTGTCATCAGAAAAATTTCTCGTAATCAAGTCTAGCTCACTGTAAACATGCGACACAAGGTATTCTAATGCACGGTCAATTTTTGTTTTAGCATTGCCGCTTCTGTTCTCAATGTGTTCACCGTCAACGTAATATTCGCCGTTCTCAATTGCTCTTACAAGCTGTTCCTGTGATTCTGTTTCGTAATTTGCTGCCTCGTCCTGCTGCTTGCGTATAATCTCCTGTACCGATTTCGGCATTTGAGGGACATTATGCTGTTTAACATAGCTGCGGATTTTCATTGCGTTTTCAAGTGATTCATAGTAAGGCGTATCGGCAAGCACAACGATAGCTTTTTGAGTGGATTGGTTCATTAGAGTTAGCTCATTTTTTCGTTCTGCTTCAGTCGCAACTGTGAGAAATTGCAAACACATACCATTACTTAAAAATCCAACTTTTGTACTGTCAACCATTTGATCAAAAGGAAAATCATATTTTCCGTACTTGAATTTCTTCACAGCATAAATGTCATTGAAAATCAATTGTGCAATACGTGCGGTGATTTTTGAGGTGTCAATTTGAGTATTGCTAATCTCACGCTGAATATCCTGCTCTTCATCTGTAAGAAAATTATATGTATTTCCTGTACGTCCGATGTAATTTTGACTGAGCAGTCTGTCAAGTGAAGAACTGATTTTCGTACGCATAATGATTTTATCGATACTAATATCATCAGCCATTAAGATAACAATATTGTCAATATTGGCAGGAATATCTTCTCTAATATAACGAATCAAATAAAGCAGTTTCAGAACCTTAACATCGTCCTGTTCAATTCCGCTGCCGTCATCTGCCGCCCTTTGACAACGCTCTATAACACGACGTATCGAACCGTCAAGAAACGTGTGTACGGTGTCATAAAACAGATAAAACGGGGCAAGAGCATACTCGTCCTTATCCTTAATAACCTTTGCAGCCTCCTGAAAACCCGATAACATTGAGCGTTCACCACCGGAGAGGTGTTTGCCTGAATTTCCATGCTTGCGTATCTCGGAGAATACTTTCTGCATAATAACAAACTGATAAGGCACAAACGGAAAATTCTTTGAAAATTCCCTTGCATTTGAATAGCCTTTTATATCGAGTATTGCATCTTTGAATGTGAAAAGATTTCGGAGAACAGAATCATTTGTATCATAAAGTGATTCAAGCTGCGTTTTAACTTCCGGCTTCTTCTTTAAAATACGCTTCTGAATTACTTCATCAGCTGATGATGACGAGAGAGAAAGTCGGGTTTTAAACCTAGCTTGAATACGTGAAAACATATCTTGACGAGTTTTAATTATTTCGTCAATTGCTTCCTGACCTGTGCAGCAAACCCATATTTTACCGCCGCATTCGCTGCCGATTTTTTCAACCAAGGATTGCAGATTTATCAGCAGATCTAAACTGTCGCCGACATATTGACCTACCTCGTCAACCATAAACAGCAGCCGAAAATTTTCGGGTTTACTGTCAACGTATTCTTTCATTTCGGAAACAAGCTGAGCGATACTTGTTTCAACTGTTTCCGTACCGTCAAACCAGTTCCGTGCAGCGGTTTCACTCATACCGAGAACTTCTGTAAGAGTTTCAACCACATCGTCCTCAAAGAACACAAAAGCATCTCGGCTTTCCAACCACGATGCACCGTTTTTCTCTTCAAATACACGTCTGAATTCTTCAGTCTTGCCTCGCTTATCAATGAACTGTTCAAGCTTTGCAACTTTAAGATTCTCACCGTAAAAGCCTAAGTAGTTATAGAACATCTTAGCGAATACACGCAGTACAGCCGTCTTGTCCTTGTTAATAGAACCTTCGATATCTATGTTAAAAAGTATAGTATCGGTTTCACGCTTTATAGCAGATTCAATTGTCATAAATGTTGCAGCGTCATCGAATTTCTCACGAAAATATTCTGCAACATATTTTCCGTCAATAACTTTGTTTTCCAACAAATAAGAAAGCATTTTCAGAAAGTGCGATTTACCGCTTCCAAAAAAACCTGAAATCCAGACACCAATATCGGCTGTCGGTTCGTTGAAAGCCTCACTGTAATTATTGAAAAAAGTAATAATATGTTTTCTTATCTCTCTTGTAATAACGTACTCCTGAACCTCTTGTTTCAGAACATCGGCAGTATTCTGATCGACTTTGACAACACCATTAATTTTTCGTTCAATATCATCTTTGAACATCTCTTTTATAATCACGTTTTAGCCCCCTCTACAATATATTGAAAGCACGATAATAAGGATTTGGTTCAAGCTGATTGAATAGTTTTACAAATCTTCCGTCATAGCTTCCGGGATACATTACAAGAATCGGTATATCGGGGAACTCCGGTTGAAGTGCTTCCAACAAAGAATGAATTCTCATAAACGGAAAAACCTCTCCAACCCCTGTAATCATCAGTATATCACATGTACCATATGTTTTATTTTTGATTTTTGTAACAAAACTTTTGTTATTTGCAAATCTTTGTATTTGTTGTTTCAAAAAGTCTTTACCTTTTTTGTTTTCTATAGAATATGCACCGTTTGTAATACGTTTTTCATCGCAGATGTTTAGAAAAATTTTGTATAAATTATGTTCAATAATACTGCACTTAAAACTATCATCAGATAAAATTTGTTCAATAAAATGACGCACAATCATTTCATCTTTAGCATCGTAGCAAAAAATACGAATATTGACTTCGTTACTCAAGCCTGTACCTTCAAGAAAATCTTCTTTTTGAATTTCATCTTTAAGATTGTCCAATCTCTTTTTAATGTCGCTCATTATCAATCACCTTTTAAGAAAAACAATTAAATGCGGGAAGAACTATATCGTCATTGTTACTGCGTATGGAATTTTCAAGAATGGGATTCAACAATATAGGATTAAGCCGAGTTGCTTTTACTGAATCAAGATATTCGCTCTCGACAAGTGTTTTTACAAGTACTTGTTTTATTTTTTTCACAGTTGAATCGCTCCAGCTTGCAACTATAACATCTTGTTCCTGTAGTCTGGCAAAAAATGTATTAACATCAATTTTGCCAAACGATAAATCTTGTACACGGTATTTTTCTCCAATAACTGTTATCATAAAATCCCATACCAATCGATTTTGTTTCATCATAGCATAAAGACATATTTGTTTTGCCGTTTCGCTCGGCTGATTGGCGATTGCTTCTATAAGTTTTTTGTCGCCCATTGATTCCAAACGTCTGATACATGCAGCCGACATTCTCTTTATTGATTTTTCTGTGGGATATTGGAACAGATTATCTTGAATGATAAGCTCTGTAATTTTATCTTTTGTCATTCCCTCACAAATCAATTTAGCCGTTATTCTTAACTCATAAAACATAAATTGTTCACGAGTAATTGCACCATTGTAGATTTTTTGATTATACATTGATAAATCATTTTTTCTTATCATAACATCACTCCTATATGTGAATTTGTTCAAAATATACCACACCTACTTGTAAACATACACCTTTTATTATGCCATAAAAATATGAACAAATCAAGAATTTTAACAAGTTTATTTTTTATAGAGTGATGAACGAATTATTGGAAACTTATAATATGAAAATGCCATTTAAATGTTTCAATAAAAGCTTACAAACATTATTATATTAAAAAAGTCAACTAACCAAAACAGTTCACATGCAAGTAAAATCGCTAACTTGTGGGATTTCGTGGTTAGTTAATTCAGACTACTATATATTTAACAAAAATATCTTGATTTAAAAAGAGAACATTTGATAGATTAGACGTTGATAAAAGATAAAAATGGTAATTATTAATTATATCTAATTTTACTAAAAAAACAATTTTCAAAATAATAGCAATTCACTGTATTATGAAAAACTAAGAGAAAGGCAACCGACATTTCAATCATTTCTTTATCAGAACAAAAGAACAGGTTCGTGAAAAAAATGGCAGCGTTTTGCAATGCAGATGTTAAGTCGGTCATCAATGATATGATCTTATCAAACCTCTACACAGAATGGTATAATTTTCCGGTTCAAGAGTAGAAAGATCGATAACGACGTTTAAACTAAAAAATTTTTTACGAAAACCTATTGACAACTTATTATTATTGTGATATTATCATAATAGAATAAACACACAGGTGCTCCGATGTATTTGTTTTTCGTGTTGTAAAATCAATGGTTGATCAAGGAGGTCAGTTATGTATATTAAGTTTTTGCCCAATGAGTATGTACTGCATTACCGCAAAGGAAAATTGATAGAAAGTGGTGCAGGTCTTTCATTTTATTTCATCAACAAAAGTACTGCCGCTGCGGTGATTCCCGTTTCCGGTATGGACGCAGACTTTATCTATCAAGTAAAGACCGCCGATTTTCAAAGTGTGACTGTTCAAGGACAGTTAGCTTATCGGATAATAGATTGTGATCGTATTGCCAATCTTATGAATTTTACCGTCAATCTGAAAACAAAAGTCTACTATGATGACCCGCTGAAAAAACTCTCGAAAAGAATTATCAATATCGCTGATGTGATGGTGAAGAGGCGCATAGAGATGATCGATCTCAAGACGGCGGTACAATCTAACCATAAGCTCGCTGGTGAGATACTTGAAGAATTCGGCGGAGTGGACGAGCTCAATGCTTTGGGTGTTCAAGTTACCGGATTCTCAATCCTGAGCATTTCCGCAGGTAATGAAACACATCGGGCTTTGGAAGCAAAAACCCGTGAAGCAATCCTTAAAGAAAGCGATGATGCTTTGTATGAACGCCGCAATGCGTCTATTGAGCAGGAAAGAAAAGTCAAGGAAAATGAGCTGAATACAGAAATCTCGGTTGAAGAGAAGAAAAAACAGATCAGAGAAACCGAGATAAGCACAAAGCGTATGCTGATGGAAAAGGAAAACGAACTCAAAAAGATTGAGGTCTCCGCCGAGGCAGAACGCAAGAAGATTATCATCAATGCCGAGATTGCAGCTGAGCAAATCAGAATCGACGCTGAAATAGAACTGGAACGTAAGCGGAAGGAGCTCGCTGAGCTTCGACTGGAAAACGCAAAGAAAGACGCCGATGCAGAGGCTTATCGTCTTAGTGCGATTATGGAGGCTTATAATAAACTCAGTGCAGAGGTGCTCGTTGCCCTTGCAACGCTCAACATGGAACCGGAAAAAATGATTGCCGGAGCATTTGAGAAACTGGCTGCGAGCGGTGCCAATATAGGAACTCTCAATATCACTCCGGATCTGCTGGAGAGTTTGACAACGAGGTGATTTCATGAACAGAGTGACTGAACAGAAAATCATACTTATCACGCAGAAAACAAGGTTGGAAAATCTGATAAAACGCTATAATACTGCCGGACAGGCAAGGTTTTACGTTGAAAGCCACGGCGGCAGCTTTGACGACTATGTTCTTGAAGACAAAATGTACAGAACTGCGGTTAAACAAACAGTCGGTTTTGCAGAAACCTACGGTCGGCTGCAGGTTGTTGACAGGGATTTTATACCGAATTTTATCTTTGGTGAGAATGATTTGGTTGTCGCTGTCGGAAGGGACGGACTTGTTGTGAATACGCTGAAATACCTCGGTTCACAGAAACTTATCGGAATCAATCCCGATCCCGACCGCTGGGACGGCGTACTGCTTCCATTCAAGGCTGATGATGTTTCCAAAGTAATCCCGGAGACCGTAAACAATATTCGACAAGTAAAGAGTGTGACGTTTGCCGAAGCGAAGCTGAACGATGGTCAGTCTATAATTGGAGTGGGCGACATTTTTATCGGACAGAGAACGCATATGTCAGCAAGATATGAGCTGAGTATCGGAAATCTGAAAGAAACGCAGAGCTCCAGCGGTATTATTGTTTCAACTGGATTGGGAGCGACGGGCTGGCTGAAAAGTATTCTGGCGGGCGCCGAGGGGATCGGCCGCTATTATCAAGGAAACAGCCGAATGAAACCGGAAAGTAATTTCAAATGTGATTCACGCTACTTGTATTATACCGTGCGTGAACCTTACCCGAGTCATTCCACCGGCACACAGATGGTTTTCGGCAAGATAGAGGAAAAAGAATTGCTGAGTATCACATCGTACATGTCTGAAAACGGTGTGATATTCAGCGACGGAATGGAACAGGATTTCCTGGAATTTAACTCCGGAACAACAGCGGAGATAGGTATTTGTCAAAAATGTGGAAATCTGATTGTATAATTGAATGAATTGTGATAGAATGATTTTAAATTAGGAACTGTTTCAAAATAAATTAAACAATTTACAAAAAATATATAGCTATTTTTAAAAGAATAGGGTATAATATCTGTAGACATATGGGAGGGTCTACA
>CACWTQ010000075.1 GCA_902763835.1 uncultured Ruminococcus sp.
TTCTTTGGATAATTACTTCAAACAATACCAACAACCTAATGAAAAATTCTCATCGTTGTGTTCTTTTAAATCCTATTTTTAATGTCGTTTACTATAAAATAAGTGTAACTATAAAAGGGGTCGCACCTTCTACCCTTTAAAACCCTGTATTAATGCGGCTTTCGTCATTCTATAAGTGGTGTATCGGACAACATTCGCATAAAAGTGTTATATTTACACATAATAACGTTGAGGTGATTAATATGGCAAAGCAAGGAATGAAACGTCCCGACAAAACGCATACCCATAAGAAAAACGAACAGCCGCCTGTTCCCGAAATTCAGGGCAGAGCAAAGCACAGCAATGCTCACGTTAACTCCGTCATTGCGAGAACAACCTCCCCGTCCCTGAAAGTTTACCACAGCACTCCGCACTCTGCCGATTCGGTCGATAAACCAATCTCCCCCGTATATGCCGAAATCGACAACGACCTTGCAAGGGATAATCTCGAAAACGACATCACTGCTGCGGATTTGCAGGATTTATAACTCCTCTCACCAAATTCTTACACCGCCTATGTGAAGAAATCTTGCGGTACTGTACGAATATGTGTATAGAGGTCTGTCGAGTGCGTCAAACGTATGCGTGGAAACAAGGATAGTCGGGTACACCGCTGTGATTACAGGTGAGTGATAGAACGTTCCAGAACTGTCCGCAAGCTGTACGATATCTCCAGGCTGAACTTCAAAGCGGCTTACTACAGCTGCATAAGGTCCTACCGACTTGTTTCCCACAAGAAATTTATAGAGATACTCCACCGCCGTCCAAGACGGAGTTCTGTCCGAAGCCGTTCGATAGAACCAGCCTGTGACAGGAGTATAATTCATTATGCCCGAGCCTGCGTACAAGCATTGTGAGGCAAAATTTGTGCAGTCACCCCCTATCGATTGAAAATTGTAGTAGGCGGGATTTCTGCTTAATGCCCATTTGCGTGCGTAGGCTACGGCCTTTTCTCTGTTATACGAAATGGTTTGCATTTTATCATCTCCAAATATATTTTTAATCTTTGTTAATATATTATTCGACATATTCATCGAATGATGTTCAAAAATTAAGTTTTCACCGTAAATTTGTAAACAATTTATAAAATTAACAAGAATTTTTTTAGCTGATGTATATTTTATGCTATAATAGACTTAACTGCCAAGCAAAAAGTTTTTGTATTTTTGCAATACTTTTTTGTACAAAATGGTAAATTCATAATATTAAGGAGATAAAATGTGCATACACACAGATTACATATAGTTTGTGCAAGAACAAACACCCTTGTCGGAAGATGTATACGTGCAATGACTTCCGATGACGTTAACCACTGTGCGATTTACTTAGACTGCGATATCGATAGCCTTTACTCTTTCAGACGTGAAACACGTTACAATCTGCTGTCGGGAAAATTCGGCACAGAAACTCTCTCCGATATGGCAAGGGGCAGCACAATGTATTATATGGATACGGAGATTATTTTATCGGCTCGTGAATTTAAGCGGCTCAAACGAATGCTCAAATTTTTTCACCGCCACAGATACAGATATAACTATGCGGCACTCTTTCTACTAAAACTCAATCTGGGAATGAAAAATCAAAGGAATATGGTTTGCAGTACATTTGCCGCTTATATCGTATCGCAGATTATAGACTTGGACGACCCATTCTATCGTTACACTCCGATAAAGCTGAGTAAAGAATTGAAGATGAAATTTCCGACTAAGACTATATGTCTTTATTACAATGATTGATAAATAATTACGAATTTCTCCCCGACAGACACGACTCTCCCCTGCTCTGTCGGATTTTATATTAAGGAACTGTCAGAAAATAACTTGAACATTTATACTTATCTAAATTGTTCAACTTATTTCCAAACAGTTCCTAAGCTTTAAAATTACTGTATATTGATTTTTTTCCGAAATATGATATAATTGTTTTAAAAAAGATTTTGTCAAAAAGAGGTTATCATTATGAAATGTGAATTTTGCGAAAAAATTATACCCGATAATTCGGTATCCTGTCCAAACTGCGGTTCTCTTGTTCGCAATACCGTAAGCAATATAGGTCACACTGTAATTTCGTTGGAACAGCAAAAGATTATCGGAAATTACAAAATGAGCAGCGACTATAAATCTCCCAAAGCAAATGATTCCGATAAGGAAATATTATACGGAGTTGATATGAGCCACCAAAAATTCACCGCACAGAAGTTTACATCAAGTGAAGATTATAAACCTACTATTACCAATATAGGAAATGCCATTATTGGTGAAAACATTTCCTCTGCCCTGCCGTCCGCTGCCGAAAAGAATAAAAATGCCGAAATGTCACAGACAGGCTTGCAGGAGAGCGTTCCGAAAAAATGTGAGTTCTGCGGAAAAGATATCACTCCCGGTGAGGTTTCCTGTTTTGCCTGCGGTTCGCTTGTACGCCGTGTAATGAGTGATAAGGGAAATACTGTTATATCTGTGCAGCAACAGAATGACATCGGCAATTACAAAATGAAAAGCAGCTACACCACTCCGCAAACCGAATCTTCAGAAGGAGAAATTCGTTTCGGCAGAGAAATGAGCCACAGTAAGTTTACTCAGCAGAGCATTACCGACGAAAATGCCTATACAGCTGTTGCCTCGGGCAGAGATGTTTATATACGTACAGAGGAAAACAAAGGTATTCCCAACCCGAACACCAGCTCATATTCTATGAAAAAAGAACCTGCCGAAAAAGAACCAGAGTTCGTCACTCAAAAAGGAGTTTCTCTTTTCAAAAAAAGACGTATCTCCAAAAAATATGCAAATGCATATATTCCGCTTTACGGCAATGAATATTCGGAAACAAATGAAGCTGTTCGCATTGCCGAAGAGAATACTAAAGATTTTGCCGAAATTCCGGGGGCTCTTAACAAGGATCAATTTATGGAGCTTATCTATCTGCATTCCGTAAGAGTACCGTTTTTTTTCGCAATTGTAATATTGTATGGTTGTATGGTTGGTATGCTTTTCGCATCTATTCGCCTTACAGATCCTTATCAGCTTATCACAATCCCTTTAATTATGGCTTTGACCTTTGGTTTGCAGTTTAAGTACAGTTATTACTGTGCATTCGGTACTCTCCTTTTTGGAATTATTTATTCTATTACGGGTACGCTCTTCTATCATTCTCCTTTGGGTATTCCTATTTTGGTTGCAGGAATATTTGCTTATTTCAGTGTTAAGAAATTTAACGCTCTGTGGGATATGTATATTAAAACGGGTACTATTCCTTATCCAAGAGGAAGAAATTAAATTATTGTTAATCAGAAAGGATTACATATTTAAATGTATTGTATTTTAATTATAGAAGATGATTTGCATATTGGAAATATGCTTGAAGAAACCTTAACAGCCGAGGGTTACTCCGTGCTTCGTGCATTTTCGGGAACGGAAGCTTTGCTTGTTCTCTCCCAAAAAACCCCCGACCTTGTTTTGCTTGACCTTATGCTCCCCGGTTTAAGCGGTGAAGAGCTTTTGCCCAAGATTAAAGATATCCCTGTTATTGTTGTAAGTGCAAAAGCCGATACTGCCGGAAAAGTGGATTTACTTATCGGAGGTGCGGTCGATTATGTGACGAAACCTTTTGAGATGAGCGAACTGCTGGCAAGAATTACCGTTCAGCTCCGCCGTAAAAGTCAAGGTACGGAAAAATCGGAACTGTATTTTAATGATTTGACTTTGAATCTTGACACTCATACAGCACATATCGGTAACAGCGAAATTCGTCTTACACGAACGGAATGTGCTATTTTAAAGCTGCTTATGCAGAACCCCACAAGACCTGTCGGAAAGCTAACCATACTGGAGAAAATCAGCGAAGATACTCCCGACTGCACAGAGCGTTCCCTTAAACAGCATATCAGCAATGTAAGAAAGAAATTACAGGCTGTAAGCGGAAAAGATTACATTGAAGCTGTTTACGGAATCGGCTTCAAAATGAAAAATATTTAGCCATAAATGCGGACAACGTCCGCTTGAAACACGTGGTCGGCAATGCCGACTGAAAACACGTGAAGTAGCTTTTTGAAAAATTTTCACTTTGTGTACCCGACCAAAAGTTTATTATAAAATTAATTTTTGGTTGTATTCATATATTAGGACTGCGAAAAAACAATAAAATTAACTACCGGTCGGGTACGTGAAGCAGCGAATAAAAAAGACTGTCTTCACGTATCTCCTGCGGGCGTTGCCCACAAATCTTGACGAAATCTTGACTTTTTCTTGACCGATTTCTTGACGATTATGTGTTATAATGTAAACAGAAAGAAAAAATATGCGGTCATATGCTTCGATAAAGAAAGAGGAGGATTTTACTTATGGATTACTATGTTCTTAAAACTAACAACTTGTGTAAAAATTATAAAAGCTTTAAGGCTTTGGACAGTCTTACAATGAATGTTCCGAGAGGTGCTATTTACGGCTTCGTCGGAAAAAACGGTGCAGGTAAGACTACTCTCATTCGCCTTATCTGCGGCTTGCAGTTCCCGACAAGCGGCAGCTACGAGCTTTACGGAATTAAGAATGACGACAAGTCTATCGCTTTATCACGCCGAAGAATGGGTGCTGTGGTTGAAACTCCCTCTATCTACCTCGATATGACGGCTAAGGAAAACCTTAAGCAGCAGTACAGAATTTTGGGGTTGCCCAGCTTTGACGGCATTGATGAAATTTTGGAGCTTGTAGGTCTTGATAACACAGGCAAGAAAAAAGCCAAGAACTTTTCTTTGGGTATGCGTCAGCGTTTGGGTATTGCGGTCGCACTCTGCGGCAACCCCGATTTTCTTGTGCTTGACGAGCCTATCAACGGTCTTGACCCCCAAGGTATTATTGAAATTCGTGAACTTATTCTTAAGCTTAACCACGAAAGAAAAATCACCGTACTTATTTCAAGTCATATTCTCGATGAGCTTTCACGTCTTGCAACTCACTACGGCTTTATCGACAAGGGTAGGATTATCAAGGAAATGAGTTCCGAAGAGCTTGAAGCTGCCTGCCGCAAATGTGTTCGTATGACTGTTAACGATACAAAGGCTCTTTCAAGAGTTCTTGATGATATGAACATTGAGTACAAGATACTTGACGACACAACCGCCGATGTTTACGCAAAGCCTAACTTCTCTCAGCTTGCAGCTGCTCTTGCAAAAGAAAATTGTGAAGTTGTAACAATCGAAGAACATGATGAAAGCCTTGAAAGTTTCTACATCTCACTTGTCGGAGGTGCGGAGCATGACTAATTTATTATCGGCTCAATTTTCAAAGCTGTTCAAAAATAAGATGTTTTATGCGGCTGTGATTATATTTGCAGCAATCGGTTTTGTTTCCACTATGCTTTTTTTTAGATATATTCCCGATCTGGCTCATTTCGCTGAAGAAGCTAAAGCAAACGGAGATACGGAATATTTACAGAATATGTATGAAACATCTATAATGTTTGACATAAGTTCCCGTATGGATTTTCACATTATTGTATTTGCTCCGGCTATTTTTATCAGTATGTTCATAGGCAGAGAATTTGATAATAATACTATCCGAAACAAGGTTATTGTAGGCTCTTCAAGACTTTTGATTTATTTGTCTAATCTTATAGTTTGTTTTGTTGCACAACTTATTATGCATATAGTTTATTGTTTGTCAGCGTTTATTCCTTCGATTATTGTATACCTAAAATATCGTTCTATTATCAATATGAGATTTTTCGACATATCATTTAAAGATTTCTTGCTTTCACAGGTTATAGGTATAGGAATTATGCTTGTTTGTTCCTCACTGTATCTTCTTATTACAATGACGGCAGGCTCAAGAACACGTGCAGTGATATCGTCTATAATTGTTATATTGGCCATGTTTCTTGTCAGTAATAAAATAAATACGATTCTTTATGTGCCGAACGAAGAAGACTATAATTATTATATACCTACTTATACCGAAACAACCGATACACCAGACACATCTAATTTTATCGAGTTTGACCCGTATTTCGGATACGACAGTTATACAAACTATGTTGAAAGCTACAGAGGCAAAAATCTTAAAGGCGGTAAACGCTTTCTTTACGAAACAATTGACGACACTCTTCCGACAAGTCAGGCTTTATATATTATGAGCAGCGACGCTACCTCTCCGAGAACAGGAAAAATAATTTTGTGTGATTTGCTGTTTTCAGTTGTTTTGAGTGCAGTGGGAATTATTATATTCAATCGCAAGGAATTGAGATGAGGTATGAGTAATGACTAATTTATTATCGGCTCAGTTTTCAAGACTTTTAAAAAGCAAGATATTTTACTTGTCCCTTATATTCTTTGCGAGTTGGGCATTATACCTGACTCTTCCCGAATTTTTTCATTTCGGGAAGACTGTGGAATTTTCCCAATATAAATTTTGGGGAAATAATCCTCTATATAATCCGTTTCCTCTTCCCTTCACTTCGGAAAATATTAATCGGATTTTGAATTATGATTACGATTTTTTGGATTTTCTTTATAATATTCATATTGCCGCTGACGTATACTTAACTTCAAATCTTGTTCCATACGTGTTTGTTACCGCTATTTTTATAAGTCTTCTTATAGGAAGAGAATTTGGAAACAACACTATCCGAACCAAGATTATTGCAGGCTATTCAAGATTAGTCATATATGCTGCCAACCTTATAGTATGCGTGTCTGCCGGAATTATTATGCAGCTTTTTTATATAATTATGATAATTCTTCCCGAATTTATAGTATATTTAAAATACAATGCTGCCGGATGCAGTGTTTATCTCTTTGAATATTCCTTTAAGGATAATTTAGTTATACAGCTTACGGGATTTGCGGTTATAGCGGTATATTGTTCTTTGTTCCTGTTTATGACAATGACAGCGTCGTCGAACTATCGTGCAGTAATTGCTGCATTGCTTACCGTTATAATATTGCTTATTGCAAATTTTCATATAGAAAATATCCTTTATCAGAACTCCGATATGTATAACAACTATTACAGTGCTGAATCAATAACTGAACGGGAAGCTCTCAGAGGAAAAAAACTGCACGGAACAACACGTATTATTTACAATACTCTTGATGATATTCTTCCGATACGTCAGGCTCATTATTTACAGGAAAGCTTTGATATTCCTGTAAGAACGGGTTTGTATATTATGTATGACATAGGAATAATCGCAGTTGTAAATGCTGTCGGAATAATTTTATTTAAACACAAGGAACTGAAATGAGGTAATATGTATGAGCGACCTGTTGACTGCGGATTTTGCAAGGCTTTTAAAAAGTCAGGTATTTCACGGTATGATAATTTTTTGTGTGGAATGCTTAACGGCGGAAGTGATTATAGGTTATATGAACGAAAACCTAAATCTTTTTTATATGTACAGACTGATGAACACAAACTTTATCATTTTCGGAATACTGCTTTCAATCTTTATAGGCTTGTTCATAGGCAGCGAGTACAGTGACGGAACTATCAGAAACAAAATCGTTGCAGGCAATTCAAGAACCGCCATTTACGTTTCAAATTTTATTATAAGCGTTATTGCCGGATTCATTATGCAGATAATTTTCTTTGTGATTCCTAACATTCTTATTCCTATAATATTTCATAATCAAAGCGGCGAAATGTTGTTTTTGCCCAATTTACTGAACGAAAGTCAGTTAATTGGACTATACATAATAATTGTATACACTGCGATATTTACCTTTATATCAATGATTATATGTTCACGTTCCGCTGCAACAGCCGCCGTTATGGCGACAGCTATTATAATATTTGCAGGAGGAATGGTAGTACATAATGCTCTTGAATCCTACGACCCGAAAGCAGCGGAGGCTATGGAAGAAAATAAATCTGCCGTGCAGTATCAAATCAATTATTACGGACCTTTTCAGAAAAAGCCGCTCAGTGGATTCAAGCTTAAGGCATATTTATTTCTTGATGATTTTCTGCCGTCTGCTCAGGCTCAGGCAATAACGGGTAACATAAACAAAACCAAAGCTCCGAAATATGTCTTATATGATATCAGTGTTACAGCTGTTACAACAGGATTGGGAATATTACTTTACAACAAAAAAGACCTGAAGTAAATTTTAATGTGTAATTATTATAGTCGGCATTATGCTTTCCGCTGTTGAAAAACTAACAATAGATTTTGAGATAAAATTTTGGAATACAAGGAAGAAATCCGCAGGCTTGCTGACGCAGTATGGCGGATTTTAGCCGAAAGATAAGTGAGATTTGCAATAGTGGGAAGTATAATTGTCTTAACGTGTTTCAAGCGAGTGTTGCCTGTAAAAAGGAGTATTAATTTATGGTTTACAGTCTGATGTGTATTATAATTATTGCGTTATGCGTTAAAATATATCTTTTAAAGAAATCGGCAAAGGAGATAGCTGTCGCCTTTGCCGATAAACTGCAAACCGACACCAATACATTAATATGTATTTCAAGTCACGATAAGGATATGAGAACACTTGCCGCCGACATTAACACTCAGCTGAAAATTCTCCGAAGAGAACATCAGCGTTACACCCAAGGCGACACAGAGCTTAAAACAGCCATTACAAATATTTCTCACGACCTGCGAACTCCGCTCACGGCAATATGCGGTTATCTTGATGTTATGAAGCGTGAAGAGAAGCCGCAAAAGATTGAACGATATCTTGACATCATTGCAGACCGTGCGGAAATGATGAAACAGCTCACGGAGGAGTTGTTTAAATACTCCATCATTCTTTCGACAGACAGTATGGCGAAAATGGAAGATGTTCTTGTCAATCAGGTTCTCGAGGACAGCATTATGGGGTATTATGCGGCTCTTACAGAAAAAGGCATTGCTCCGAAAATCGAGCTTACTGAAAAGAAAATCGTTAGGAAAATTAACCGTGCTTCTCTTTCGAGAGTTTTTTCAAATCTTATAAACAATGCAATAAAATACAGCGACGGAGATTTGGAGATTATTTTATCGGACTCGGGTATTATTAAATTTTCCAACACCGCAAGCAAGCTTACCGCCGTTCAGGTGGAACATCTTTTTGACCGTTTTTATACCGTTGAAACTGCAAGGAACTCCACGGGTCTGGGATTATCAATTGCGAGAACTCTTGTTGAACAAATGGGCGGAGATATCTATGCCGAACAGCACGGAAAAAAACTGATGATTATTGTAAAGATATAGTACATTTTTATTACCCAATTAAAAAACTGTCCGAATATTATTGTCGGGCAGTCTTGTTTTTTATACTCAAGATTAAAAAGATTTACCATTTTCCTGCGGACGTTGTCCGCCGAATTGCCGTTCTAAGAAAGAAAAGTGCTAAATCTTAACGCTTTCGAGTATAAGTGTGTGATTTTAGTCTATAGTCGGCAGTTCACAATAATTACTAATTATGCATAAAAAACGTTATTTTTAATGAAACAAAACCAAATATTACAAGATCTTTATTGACTTTTTAAATATATTGCTGTATAATTTATAGTGTATTTAAAAATTATTGGCTAAAATTGTAAAATAATATGAAACACATGAAGCGGCTTTTTGAGATTTTTACTTTCCGTACTTTATTATTGACCTGAATACGCAAAGTTCGTAATCGCTTAAAGAGCAACAAAGCCTGATAAAACCTGTATTTCCGGTTTATTGTTTTCGGAAATTCATTTCACCAAATGGATGAAATAAAGTAAGACCCATAAATTGCTTAAAAATTCAGTGTCTATTCGGATTTTAGATGATTTATTATTTTTGAGTTCTACGGATTCGGAATTGAATCTAATTTTCGATCGGGTGCGTAAGATGAGTTTATCACAAGCTGTTTTCACGTGTTTCACGTCGGCATTGCCGACAGCAAAACGGAGGATATCATATGGAACGAAACAAAATAAAAATCACTTACAATCCATACAAAAAGGAAATATTTTACCGATACTGGGACTGCACGGGTGACGGTAGTTGGGAGGAAGTTGACATCAACTCTCCTCTTCTTCAGGAACAGTGTTCTTCAAAGGACGTTACCATTCAAAACAATTCGTATAATATTGTTGAAACAATTAACAGCAATTATAACGTGGGCAATATCGGAGTGGATATTATTTTTGAGGGTACACAGGACGATTTCGATACTTTGAACTATGTAGCCGGACGTTACTTTTTTGACTATGACATTAAATGTATCAAGGGCAGCAAAAGCATTATCTCACCGCTTGAAGCCAGAGATAAAATAGAAGAATATTTCCGACGTTTAAACGGCTTCATTAACAAGTACGGTGATACTCCCGAAATTGTCAATGAACTTAACAGATATCTGGATGCGGTAAAGCCGACTGTTCCCATTTGCGTTATGGGTCTTTACAGCTCGGGCAAGTCCGCTTTTATCAACAGCTTAATCGGAAAGGAAGTTCTTCCAAGTGATTCCGATCCCACTACCGCAAGAAATTATCGTATCACCAAAAACAATCTTTTCGGAAAAATAAAGTTCCTTTATGAAAACGAGCCTGTCGAGCTTAAATTTACCGAAACTTCCTCGGAGGTTATTTTAGGAAACTTTAATCCGTTTGTTGAGGGAATTATCGACAGTCAAAGAAAAATCGAAGAGGTTGAACCAGATATCAATTTATCCCACAGAATGCACTATGCTTTAGAGGTAATCAACAATTCACCCGACACGAGAATTTCCGACCTTATCGAGATAGAAGTACCCTTTGCACACAGTTATCTCAAATCCGCAGGCTTTGACTTTATGATTTACGATACTCCCGGCTCAAATTCCGCAACAAACAGAGATCACTTTGCAAAGCTTAAGGAAGCTCTCGGCAAACAAACGAACGGTCTTCCGATTTTCGTAACCACGGCAGAAACTATGGATTCTACCGACAACTACGACCTCATTAAGGAGATTAAGAAACTCGACAACTCTCTTGATCTCACTAACACTATGATTATCGTAAACAAGTCCGATATGTCCGATATGGATTCTTTAGAGAAGAAGAGCCGAAAAACCGACAGCAACGTTGTTTCAAAATGGAAATCCTCCAGCATTTACTTTCTCTCCTCTATCGTTGGTCTTGGTGGTAAGAAAACCGACAGGAAAAAGTGGATTAATTCATACTACAGGAAGACTTTCAAAAATGCTTCGGGCAGTTTCCTTGATATGTATGATGATGACTATATGCAGCTTTACAAGATTAACGTTATGCCTAAGGGCAGAAAAGACCACTACAACATTATTGCGGAAAACGCAATTACGGAGTCGGATCTTCTCTACCACAACAGCGGTCTTGCTTGTGTTGAGAATGAAATTATTGCTTTTGCGGAGAAATCTTCAATGTACAACAAGTGTGTTAATGCACGTGAATATTTGAAGAATGCTATTGAGCTTACGGACAAAAGTATTGAGAAAAACAACAAGAAGCTCAGTGATGTTCAGCTTGACATCAAAAATGCAATGGACAACAAGAAACAGGATCTTATCGATGAAATCGACAACAGAATCAAAACCTCCATTGATTATTACATCACAGACTACATTAATAAGATGAACAAGTATGTTAATGAATCAAGCTACTCGTCTTTCCTCAGAAAAGATGAAATCGAAAACGAATGGGAAAAGTTCAAAAGGGATAAGAAAGACCGTATCGACAATACCATTGACAGAATTACTCGAATTCTTAAATTCAAAACACAATCTTTCCTTACAGCTTTCGGCAATGAATCCTGCGAATACTGGAAGAAAAAGGAAGAGGCTATTCTCAATGAATGCTACATCAAGGTTGTGAACAACAGTTTCCTCACCGCTGAAGAAAGAGAGAAAATCAGCGGTTATATTGAGTCATTTGATGTTATTGATTTTCCGATGGACGTTAATATTGACCCGATTAAGGTAAGAAAGCCTGCGTTCTTATGGTTCGGCTCACAGCTTGATGTAGACAAGCTGGAAAAGGAATGCACCACAGCTGTTACTAATTACATTCGTGAGTATACCGACAAAGTTGTTAGGTCGCACAAAAAACAGCTTAACTTCTGGTGCAGTGAGTTCAAGACAGGCTTTTACAAGGAAATCTCCAAGCTTAATCCCGAGTTAAAGGATTACTCCAGAAGATTGGATGCAATCCAACACGACATAGAAGTTCTTCAGCAGCAGACAATTCTTTTGAAGCAATGCAACAATGAGGTTAATGACATCTTTCTTTTCAAGTAACTTAAACTTCCCACCCAAAAAACAAGCCCAAATGCTGATAAAACCTAAACAAACGGCTGAAAAAATACTAATTAACGGATATTTGCAGAGAATTAC
>CACWTQ010000076.1 GCA_902763835.1 uncultured Ruminococcus sp.
ACACCGCAGGAATACTGACGTATTTCAAGGTGTTGTAACGACACACAGGGCAAATTAGACAAGTATAAATGTTCAAGTTATTTTCTGACAGTTCCTTATCTCAACCTGCGGATTCTACACAACCCACGGAAATTACGGCTCTGTTGACCCTATGTTTGACCATTTTCTCGGTAAGGGCAGATACGAGAAAATCTATTGTTCACAGGGCGAGCTTTTCAGAGTTCCTCAGCTTAAAAAGCGTACGGACGAGTATCTGAGCTATGTTAAAACAGCAGGCGAAGAGTTTGCTCTGGGCGGCAGTATCTCGGACGATACAAAGGAACTGCTTGACACAATGCTTTACCCGAAAGAAGCTTTTGAAGCTATGGCAGACGCAAGCTGGGGCATAGAGAAAGAAACAGGCGAAAAAGCCGACCCCGCTTATACATTCACCAAACAGATGGCGGCTATGTATAATAAGGATTCATATAAGGGCAAGGATATTGTTCTTGAAATGAATTACACCGATATCGATAAAAAATATCAGATAGTACTCCGTAAAGACGGCTATGAGGTTCTTAAAGATAACTTCCTGCAATACACCACTAAAATCGAAACTCCCTTTACTGTATGGAATGACATCGCATCGGGCAAGACAACCGGCACAGAGGCTATGATGAATAAACAGTACAGGGTTGATGGTGACTTTGATTTAATGCTTCATTGGGACGATTATTTCGGCTCGGGCAAACCGAAGAAGAACACCCAAAAAACTGTTACCGAGCAAAAAAAGACCAATATGATAATACTCCTTCTTCCGTGGATTGCATTCTGGGTAGGTGCGGCAATAGATTCTTATATTGGCAGCTTAATCTGTAACGTTCATCAATTAGGGAGTATATCCTTGATTTTTCCGATAACAAAGCCAAAAGTTTTAAAAATAGCACCCCTAAACATTAGCCGTATATAAGAAGACAATTTACGATACGATTTCAAACACCGCTATTGTTGCTTTTTCGATTATCCTTTTAATCTTCCAAAATGATACGATTATGCTTCCGCTGTCATACCTCTCGTTCGGATTGATGTGGATTATCTCCTGTGTAACAAAAATACCGCTTACTGCATATTATTCTATAAACAACTATAATGGTGACTCGGCTCTTAAAAACCCGCTATTTATGCAAACAAATAAAATTCTTACGTTTCTTTGGGGATTTTTATATCTGCTTACGTCTATCTGGACTTTCTATTTAATGAGAAGCGAAATATCAATTTATACAGCTGTTATTAACAATTTGTTGCCTGTTATTATGTGTATTTTTACAAAATGGTTTCAGAATTGGTATCCAGCTTGGTATGCAAAAGGAAAGTAAGCTATATATTATTTCTAATTGTATGGCTCAAAATGAATTATAAATGCGTAATTATGTTCAATGTATATAAAGTTTATTTAAAGAGTAACAAAATATTCAAATAAATAATGAAGTATGTATAATACAAACGTGCAGCTACAATTATTTTTCCGAAAATTAACAATGCCAATAGCAAAGCAGATTTTCTGTAAAGAAATTAAAAAGAGAAGAATAAAAAAATAAATAATCCCAAATGACTTGACATATCACAAAATTAATGGTATTATAAAATTAGTTAGATAAAACTAACTTTATTAAAGAGAAAAATATTGCAAATTAGGGTGAAAGTTATGATAGCATTAGGATTATTGATTCCGTTTATTGGAACAACGCTTGGTTCGGCAATGGTATTTTTTATGAGGAAAAGCATAAACCAAAAGCTTGAAAAAATTCTTCTCGGTTTTGCGGCAGGAGTTATGATGGCGGCATCTGTGTGGTCGTTGCTGATTCCGTCAATTGAAATGTCTTCGGGTTATAAATTTGAATTTACCCCGGCGGTAATAGGATTTTTGATAGGAATAGTATTTCTGTTGCTTTTGGACGAAGTAATACCGCATTTGAATCCTGAAAGCCGAATAAAAAAAGGAATAAAAAACGAAAAAATACAGAAAAAGACTATGATGATTTTGGCTGTTACACTCCATAATATACCCGAGGGAATGGCGGTAGGGGTAACGTTGGCGGCAGCAATGAAAAGCGGTTCGCAAATCAACGCAGCGGCTGCGGCAGCACTTTCAATCGGAATTGCAATACAGAATTTTCCTGAGGGTGCAATCGTATCTATGCCGCTGAAATCAGAGGGAGTATCAAAGCCAAAAGCTTTTTTGCTCGGAACATTATCAGGGGCGGTTGAGCCTATATTCGGTTTGCTTACTGTGATTATTACAAATGCAGCTATTTCCGTTCTGCCATACTTATTGTCATTTGCAGCAGGTGCAATGATTTATGTAATTGTTGAAGAGCTTATTCCTGAATCTCAGATAGGCAAACATTCAAATAGTGCCACAGTAGGTTTGGCGTTTGGGTTTGTTGTTATGATGGTGTTAGACGTTACATTTGGATAAAATAAAAAAACTATTCGATTCAGCAGTACAGCTTATCGGATAGTTTTTCTTTATTACTTTTGTGCATTATGATTAAAAATTCTACGAAACTTTATGTATAACAGAAAAATTGTAATTTTTCCGAAAAAACACTTGCAATTTTCTTAAAATTTTGTTATGATAAATATAATGACATAAGATATTATGTTTTATGTCCTTAAGGTTAGCGTAAGAGTATAAGTTTTTTCATCAATATATCCTTTTTAAAATCGGAAACTGTCCTATCGTTATTTTGCTGATAACGATGGGGCGGTTTTCGTTTTGCGTAAATTCAAAAAAACATAACAAAACACAGGGGATACCTTAAAAAGTATCCCCTTGAAAATATCTGCTTTTATGTTTGAAATCAAATCATAGGAAATGTTGGGAAATAAGTTGAACAATTTAGACAAGTATAAATGTTCAACTTATTTTCTGACAGTTCCATAGGTTATCTTTCTTTGAACGGCAATTCGCTACGCTGTTGCCTTTGTTGATTTGTTAGGAACGAATTGTTTTTGTTTGTTTTGCTTTTGATAGGTTATTCAATTTCGCTGAGGGTAGTTTATTTCTCTTTTATAATTTGCTCCGTCAGCGAGCGGGACTCTGCCCCTGCACCCCGCAAGCTTTAAAAAGCTTGACCAAACTTTAATGGGCTTCGCTCTACAATTATTTATCCGAAAGTCTTAAAACATCTTTGTAAACTCTCTCACAGCTGTTCTCATCAAAGAACGGATAAAACTCCTCAATTCTCTTTATGTACTTGTCACTGTTTTTGCAGTCGTTTTCGATATAGCTACAAATAGCCTTAACTGTGCTGTTCAAATCCTTACAGACAGGACCAAAACCGTTATCGTCATAGCTGAAATATCCCTCGGAGTAAGAGTGTCCTTTAAAGAAAGACTCTTTATCAAACTGCGAATATACAACCGGTTTTTTCAAATAACCGAAGTCAAAGAACACACTTGAATAATCGGTTACAAGTAATGCACTTTCCGCAAACTGGGTTTGATAATCGACATAGCCGTGGTTTACCTTGAAGACATCGTTCTCGGTAAAATCAACATACTGTTGAGCAAAAAGTGGGTGAAGACAGAACAATCCTTCGTAACCGTTCTTTTTCATACAGTCCGTGAGCTGCTTATTGTTAATCAAATTGTTGTAAAATTCAAAGAATTCACTTTCTTTGAATTTATCATAGTAAACACTTGTATCGGTATCCGGGTCAACACACTTGTCAAGAGATTTTCTCCACGTAGGAATGATAAGGATTTTCTTCTTGACATTCTTACCCATTCTTGCCAAATTATCAAAACGTGGAAAGCCTGTCAATCTTACAACATTCTCATCATAAAAATAATCACCGTCAATAATCGACCTATATTCAGGTTTTCCTGCCGTAACAAAAAGCTTGATGTTTTTGTTTGTCTTGTTGAGCCAACCCGAAATATCGTCTTTGGTAATACCATGCTGCAAAAATACGAAATTGTAATTGTACAAGTCGGACATATATTTATAGTCACCCTCATATGGGTTAAGAACATATTCGCTTGCTTGTGAAGAAATTACGTTTGTGCTTTGCAGTGTCATAAGGCGAAACATAACCGAGTTAAAATCAATAATTTTACCGATTTTTGATATCTTCTCGTAGTCTTCACTGTCCTTTTGAATTACAAAGTAAGGCTTGATTCCCTTGTGCTTGATACTCTGAACATACTTAAAGAAATGCTCGCCGTTGTCGCCTGCTTTATTGGGTCTGTCGGAAATAAGCCAAACGTTTTTGTTGAACGGACGCATCAGGAAGTAAAGTATACGTGACTTGATAAGATATCCTCTTTTAAGTCTTCTAAGATGTTTCCAGTATTGCAACTCATATTTCAAATGTCTTCTGTTTTTGTAGGGAATTATTTTTAAAGTCTTTCCCTTAATGCGGAGAATATAATCTCCCATACAATAATATCCGGATTCACCGCCTGCTGACGGCAAATGAGCAAATTTACCCATTGCAACGTAAATTCTAGTGATATATGTATCCTTATATTTAAGGAAAAATTCAATGTTATCTTCACGGTCTTTTTTAACGGGAATAGCCATTTTAAAGCCCTTGCCCGAAAAAGCCTTAAGCCCAAGAATGTTTGTGTCGTATTTATCTGTATAATAAAGCTCGGGAGTATAGTCCTTTCCGTTTACCGTGGCATAAAAAGAGTAGTCTTCTCTGTTAAGAAACAAATTGTCTTTACCCTCGATATACAGCACATCGTCAACTATTTCCATAAAAGTGAAAATTAGCAGTGACCTGACATCAAGCAGGTTCATAACATTGATGTTATTGAAAAGCAGCTTACCATGGTCGTAGTCAAGGTTTTTAGTAACATCTTTTTTATACTTGATGTTAAGAGCATAAACCTTTGCACCCACACCCATATTTCTCTGTAATAGAATAATACGGTCGTCTATATATGAAAGAGTTTTATTTATAATACTCTTATATTCGGCAAGCATTTCATTACTGAGCATACCTGTTAAATCCTTGCCCAATCTCCAACGAATATCATACATTACGGTATACTGTATAAATTCCAGAACTCTTCCGTATCTCTTGATCGACTGTTGAATTAAATCATTGTGAAAATACTTTGGTGAATCAAAATAATAGCTTTCTGATTTCAATTCATTCTGTAAAGCAGAGCTTTCATCGCTTCGGCGGCGGTAAAGATGAACAGCTTCACGGACAACACCGATACGGCACTTATCAAGAACAATCGAATTGATAAACTGTGCGTCCTCACCATACTTAAGGTTGGTTGAAAAACGTGTTTTTCCGATTGCAGATGCTTTTATAAACGCACCCGTAACGTCCATTTGAATCATTTCGTAGTTAGCCAAAAGGTCTATAACTCTTGTTGACGAAAATTTGTAGTCAAGATGATGGAATCCCGTTCTTGCGTCAAAGAATTGCTTTCTTGCACCTACAACATCGATAAGCTCTTCGTTTTCTTCAAAGAAGCTGTATACAAGTGAAAAAGCGTCTTTTTTCCAGCAATCGTCCGAATCAAGGAAATTCACGTATTTACCCTTGATATAATTAATACCGTTGTTTCTTGCCGTGCTTACTCCTGCGTTTTCCTGCAAAACATAAACGATATTATCGGGGTATTTTTCCTGATATTTCTTGCAGATTTTTTCGCTGTTGTCGGGACTGCCGTCATTAACAAAAATAATCTGAATGTTCTCTTTAAATCCGATTGTCTGTGAGATAACCGAATCCACTGTTTCTTTCAAATAGTTTTCCACATTGTAAACGGGAATGACTACCGAAAATTTGAATTTGTAATCTTTTTGCTTTGACATATAATTCTCCTTTTTTCCCAAAAGGGAATGGAAATATTACAATATATATTTTACTTTTCAAAACTGGACTTCTCCGGAAGCAATTTTGAAAAGGCATTTATAACCTGTTGTTTTTGCTTTTCAAAATCGGTTGTATTCACAGTATCGTTTATACAAATAAGCTTATACTTTCCTCTTTTGACAGCGTTGAGCATATCGTCGAAAATAGCATCTCTGATATGAAAACAATAGCCGTCCTTTGTACTTTTAGGCTCTGCAATACCCTCGGCAATCTGCCAGAATTTGATAAGCCACTGATTGCAGTTGAGTTTGGTACGAAATTTATCACGGCAAGTCTCGTCGAGAATATCATTTTCTTCCGACCATACTTTTTCAAAAGTACTTTTCAGAAAATTGCTCGGAAGATGATTGTAGTAAATTCCCGGAAACCACGGCCACATACTTAAAGCGGTCGTCTTTATCAACCTTTTTATGCCGTTTTTCGGAGAATACCATTTTGAAAAGTTTTCTTTCATCGCCTGCTTGCGTTTGAAATGAGTGTTGATAAGCTCCAAATCGTTACCGTTAAAAAAGCCTGCACTTTTTTTACCAAAGTAAATACAGTCAAGTGCATACGTATCCATAGGGTGACCGTTTCTGAAAAAGTCCTCGGGTTTGGTCGGAGCGGTTATAAACATATCGTCATTAAAATATACAAACTGTTCCGCAAGACCGTCTATTCTGTGCAGATTAAGTTCAATAGTATTTGCGTTAAAAGTCGGCAGATACTCTTCGGGAATATAATCTTTGTGGTTGACAATATTAAGCTTGGGATTATCGGTGTTAATCCACGGAGGGAGATGTCCCCACGTTACAAAGTGAATTTTATTGACCCACGGTGCAAATTTTTCAACAGCACGAAACCAGAACTGAAGATTATCCCAACTTCTGTAACGAACATCGGCACTGTCACCTTTCTTATTCGTTTTATCATATATATTTTTTTCCTTTTGCCACTCGGGGTCGTTTCCGTCAACCCATATCATAACAAAATCTATTTTACTCTTATCCAAAGCTTACACCGTCCTGTTTTTAAGAAATAGCCGTATCATTGAAATACAGCCTGTCCTGACGCTTCAAAATTACGTCTGTGAGCTTTTTCACAGCTTTATCCCATTTAATGATTTTTTTGATTCCCTCTACAGCAAAGGAAAGAGCAAGCGAAAACACCAGCATAAATAAATAGGTGAGAACAGCATATTTAAATGAATAAGTAAAATTCGGAAACCAGACTGCTCTTATAAATGTGTGCATAAAAAACATATTTGAAGAATGCTTTCCGAGAAAATCAAGTATGCCGTTCAGTATCGGAATATCCGTAATAAATTCATATACATAGTAAACCGTAAATACAGGGAGAGCATTGCTGATGAAGTAAAAGAATTTTTCCTTACACCAGTCGTGTTGTCTGAGATGAACCAGAATAAGCAATACGGCAGTGTACGTTACAAATTTTAACAGCTTACTTATACCCTTATTTTTTGTAAACTGTGAAGATTTGAATTTTACAAGCAGGTCGCAGTCGGCAAATATAACACCGAGGGGGATAGTTAAAAGCCAGCGTGTCATATTGGTAAGTATTTCGCTGGAATTAAAACGATAATTGAAAATAATCGGTACTAAAACATACGGCATAACCGCAAGTATTCCAAAACGTTTATACAGTGAAATCGTAAAAGGAATAAGAAAGATAATAGCAAGAGCAAAACTCATATACCACCATGTACCGATAAGCATAGGTGTATGAAGCAAACCTGCAAGTCCGAGCATATCGATTATAATATTGATAACTTTCTTAATGCCCTCGCCATAAGGATTGTAACCTACAAAAATAAAGGTTGCGGCAGTACACAGAACATAAGGAATAAAGAATGCTCCCAGAAGTGAAATTGTACGTTTTGTAACAAATTTTGTGCTTTCTTTGACATTCAATTCTAAATCTGGATTTTTAAACTTTACAGTTTTTGTAAGTCCGTAAGCCGATAAAAAGGAGAACATACCAACACAAATATTCATAGCGTCGAATATGTAAAATGCAGTTTTTTGCGGCAGCGGATAGAAGCTTATGTCTGAGCCGTTAAGACGTTCCAAAGATGAAAAACAGTGATAGGCAAGAAGAAAAAGTATTGCCACACCTTTAATTATAGAGGTGTCTTTTTTTGAAAATTGCATTTATAAATCCTCCATACAGTAGGTATTGTAGAATACCATATAAAGTTTGGTCAAGCTTTTTAAAACTTGCGGGGTGCAGGGGCAGAGCCCTGCTCGCTGACGCAACAAACTTGCAAAGAAAAATAAACTACCCTCAGCGAAACTAAACGAACTATAATTTAGAAAACTATAATATAATCAGAAAACCAAAATAAAAAAACATATTCAAAAAGTATCTTCCGACACAAACCAACAAAGGCAACAGCACAACAAATTTCCGTTCAAAGGAAAATAGAAATTGACCGACCTGTTTACAGCGGACGTTGTCCGCCGAAGTGCCGGTTAAAGAAAGACAAAGTTAATGACTAACCTGTTTTCTGCGGGTGTTACCCGCCGCCGCTTAATATTGTATCATATTTTCCCCCTGTAAACAATTAGCAAATATTACAAGAAAATTTAGAAATTATACGTAAATATCATTTTAATATTCTATACTTTCAAACGCCGAATTTTTTTAAATTAAGAAGATTTAAGGGTTTGTTTTGTTAAACTCTTGTACAAACAACATAGTTTTTTAATAGGGATATGAACAAAATACGCTGCCGACAATGAAATTAATACCGTTGCAGAAGCAAATAATATTTCATTGCTTTTAAATATATCCGATTTTAAAAGTATTTCCATTATCAAACCGTGTATCAAATAAACTTCAAGGGAAATTGTACCTATCCAAGCCATTACAAAGTTTTTTGAAAAATCGATTTTCAAACATATCATCGGAACAAAAACGGAAAAAGCCAATGCAAAGAAAAGCGTTATAATGTAATTTATATTACTGCCACGCTGCGTTTTATCCTTTGCGGTAAATAATAAAACCACAATCAATATATCAAACAGTAATGCAGGCAAGTAATATTTTTTAAGAAAAGAAAGTATTTTTTTTTCGCACATAGCCCAAATTATTCCGATAAAAAAGCAGTGTATCGTGTTGTACCACCACATTCCGTAATGAAGTTTTTTGCATATTATCATATACAATATAATACTTGCAAGATTACCTAAAATAAACAAAGCGTTTTTATTCCTGTTGAAAAACAACTTTGCATTTATATAGTACATTATATAAAGATAAACCATTGCTGTTATGTACCACGAATTTTTAACAATGGGGTCACCGCCATATAATGAACGAAGTGCAGTGCTGAGAGAACAATCGTTAGTGAAATGTGCATAGATAAAGTAAATCACAAAAAATATACTGTAGGGAATTATGATTACTCCAAGCCTGTTTGGTAGAAAGCCTTTTAAATAATTTCCTCTGTCTTGATTCAAACGTACGGTCAAACCGTAGCCCGATATGACAAAAAAGCCTACCGTTCCGAAAACGCCAAAATGATATAAATATCTAAAGAGATATCCGCCTGTTATAGCGTTTGAAATATGGTGCAGCATAACAAGCACTGCAAGCATACCTTTCAGCAGTGTACATTGTTTTTGTGAGAAATAGTTATCTCCGAAAAGTTTCTTTAAATTTTTATTTTTAATTTTAAAAAGTATTGTCAATAGATATATTAATAAAAGCAAATCCATTTAAAGTAACGTATCCTTTCCAAAAGTATCATATAAAATATATCGCAAAACCACAAATTTGTCAAGACACCGGGCAACGCCGTATGTGTCAAGTAAAAAGTGGGCAAAATCTGCTTGTGGAATTTTGCCCACTTTTACTTGACACAATACTACTAAATCACGGAAATCAATTTTCAAAAATTATAAACTGATAGATGGTCATTTTAACGATCAAATCCATAAGGAACTGTCAGAAAATATAATGAACCCATAAATCAAGACAAAGAATTGAAAAAAATAAGTGACTATGATATAATCATAATAAAGTAAAAGAAAGAAAAACGGAGGTCAAATTTA
>CACWTQ010000077.1 GCA_902763835.1 uncultured Ruminococcus sp.
ACATTTATACTTGTCTAATTTGCCCTGTGTGTTGTGCCTAACACAGAACAAATTATCCTGCGTCTAAATTGTTCAACTTATTTCCCAACAGTTCCTTAAGTCGCCAAGTTGGTCTTTCATTCTTTTGACTTTGTTTAAATACTGTTTAAAAGTATCATTAAACTCCATTTATTCACGACCTTTCTATTGACAAAAAATATCAAATGTAGTATTATGTTGTTAGAAAGTGTGAGTGCAATTCAACTTTCTTATTAATTACTCAAAGACGGATACTCTTTGGAGTGATTATTTTTTTGTTAAAAAATAAAAATTAAATAATTTTTTAGTTTTAACTTTACAAAATTTCTTATTTGTTATATAATAAAAGTCTGAAATTTTAACAGAAAAGGGGTTTTATTTTTGGACGATTATGGAAAAGAAATCAATTACCTGTTGAATGAGATTGACAATTTGGAGAAACTTCAAAAGATACTTATTTTCATTAAGAGGATATTCGTTAAATAACATAAACTTCGTTTCTGTGGGGAGAGCTTAATGCTCTCCCTATTTTTTTACTCTTTTTCAAATATCTCTTTAAGAAATTCTTTAAGAACCATTCTTTTACTATGGTCTAATTTTAGATAAGTTTCAATTATTTTGCGGTCAAGTTCATCAAGTTGGAAGTTTTCCGATAGTTCATCAAATAACATTTCTGTATCATTTAAAAACATTTCGCCTTTTCCTGTAGTTAGCCATATATAATCAATTTGATAACCAAACAATTGAAGTTAATGGAATGCTTTTAGCAACACAATGTGATGAATATACTCTTGTTGACGATGGCTGGGAATGTATTGTCAGTTGGATTAATTGCTGAAATAATATTACTGTTTCTATGATTTTTGTTTTACAAGGAGATTTATACTAATATGAACGAAGTAAAAGTAGGTCAGCTTGTATATTGTCCTCAGATTTCACTTCAAGGAATGATATACACACCGGCTTATGTTTTTAGTACAGATGATGAGTACGTTTATGGCAGGCTGTTGGTAAAAAGAAAATCGACCGTTCGAGGGCAAAGCTGTCACTTCGTAACAATCCCGAATCGGCAAGCTTTACAAACGAAGCCAAGTTTATCAAGTGGGCAAAGGAAAATAACCGTGAGTATCTACGTTTTCCCGAACCCGAAATCAACAGAACAGCCGTTAAGAAAGACTTGCAAAGCGGCAAAGAAATTCCCGGTGCAAGCCTTATCCGTACAGTTTCTGTGATTATTAAGTGAGGTGATTTTATGGGTATGCCCGTTTTGATTTACGGCAAATCGGGTAGCGGCAAGAGCCGAAGTATAAAAAATTTTGCCGAGGACGAGATTTTTCTTGTCAACGTGGAGCGGAAATATCTGCCGTTTCGTAAGAATTTCAAGTACGTTTATGAGAGTGACATTTCCGAAAAAATTCAAAACGGCTTGAAAAAAATGCCGACCAAAACAGCCGTTATTGATGACGCAGGTTACATTCTCACAAACATTTTTATGCGTGGAAACAGCAGAAAGAAAACAGGCGGAGATGTCTTTGAACTTTATAACAAAATCGGTTATGATTTTTGGAGCTTGTTTGAGTTCATAAAAAAAGAGCTGCCAAAGGACGTTATAGTCTACATAATAATGCACGATGAAACGGACGATTTCGGCAACACAAAGCTTAAAATGCTCGGCAAGCTCTTGGAGCAAAAGGTTTGTGTAGAGGGTATGGTGACCATCTGTTTAAGGTGTGTGACAGATGAAAAAGGGCATCATTTTATCACGAATTCCGATGGCAGCGACATCACTAAATCTCCCGAAGAAATGTTTTCAGATAAGGTGATAGACAACGATTTGAAATACGTTGATACCATTATCCGTGAATATTACGGAATTTGATTTTTGAACTTTTTATGAATTTTTCAAGAAAAGTTGCATATATGCACGCATATTTTCTCCGTTTTGGAGGGATTTATAGAGAGATTTTTTTCGGTTTGTGTTAAAAACTGATGAAATAATTACATAAAGAAAGGATTTTTAAAAATGAGAGGTATTACAAACTACAACAGCATTCAGCAGTACACGGAGAGCGTTAAACTTCCGGTCGGTGCTTACGAGGTTAAGATTATCAGAGCGGAGGAACAGAACGATACACTGTGCATTCTGTTCGATATTTCGGACGGTGAGTACAAGGATTTTTATATGGATAAGTTCAACAGCGACAAGAAAGCTTATCCCGACAACGCTAAGTTCAAAGGTGTACTCCGTTTGTGGTATCCGAACGGCGGTCAGTACGATGAGAGTAACGAGAAGCGTATCAAGACCACGCTCGAACGTATCAAGGAGAGCAACGGCTTAAAAACCGATTTCTCTAAAGAATGGAACGGTGCAGTTCTCAAAAATTGTAAGGTGGGTATGGTTTTCCGTGAGCAGGAGTACGACTATAACGGCAGTCAGGGTATGTCTGTACAGCCGTTTCAGATTATTACTCTTGAAGCACTTCGTGAGGGTAAATTCACTATTCCAAAACCGAAGTATCTGAATGGTTCTGCACCGAGTTCCGTTACAGCAAATAGTACGGAAGAACTTCCGCTTGATGATGATTTACCGTTCTGATTATGGCTTTAAGGGAATATCAGCAGTCGCTTATCGATGATATTTTCAAGGCTTTTGACGAGGGATTTACCGCACCGTGTGCCGTTTTGCCGTGCGGCGGCGGTAAGTCCGTTATTCTCGCCGAGATTGCGAAAATTTATACGCTTATGGATAAACAGGTTTTGTTTTTGGTTCATCGAAAAGAACTTTGTCAGCAGATTTTTTCAACGTTTGTAAAGTACGGTGTGCGTATGGAGTTCTGTAGAATTGCAATGGTTCAAACTATTGTAAATCATCTTGATACGCAAACAAAACCCGACTTAATTATCACGGACGAAAATCATCATAGTTTGGCGGCTTCATATAAAAAGATTTACGAGCATTTTAAAGACGTTCAGAGAATCGGAGTGACGGCGACACCCGAAAGAATTGACGGTTCGGGACTGTCAGATGTCAATGATAAGCTTATTGTCGGAGTTACCGCAAAATGGCTTATTGAAAATAACTTTTTAGCACCATATGACTATTATGCACCGGTTGTGGATATGCCTAAATTTCACGTTCGCAACGGTGATTTTATACAGTCTGAGGTAGCAGGCTTTTTTGAAAAGAATCAAAAGAAAATTTACGGAGATGTAATAAAGCATTACAGAAATTTAGCGGACGGAAAACAGGCTATCTGTTATCTTCCTACCGTTGAATTTTCAAAGCAGACAGCCGAAAAATTCAACGAATACGGCATACCGTCCGCACATCTTGACGGTAAAACAAATAAGTCGGAGCGTGACAGAATTATTGAGAAGTTCAGAAACGGAGATATAAAAATTCTCTGTAACGTGGATATTGTTTCGGAGGGGTTTGATGTTCCCGACTGTGAATGCGTGATACTTTTAAGACCTACAAAGTCGCTGATTTTGTACACACAGCAGTCTATGAGGTGTATGAGGTACAAGCCTAACAAAAGAGCGATTATCATTGACCACGTGAACAATATCAATCGTTTCGGTTTTCCCGACAAAGAGCGTGAATGGCTTTTAGAGGGTCACCCTCACGAGAAAAAAGAGAGCGAACAGCCGCTTAAAATTTGCAAAAATTGTTTTGCGGCAGTGCCGATAAGTACGAGAGTATGTGAATGCGGTTATGAGTTTGAATTTGAAGAACAGGGCAGCCAAAAAGTAGAAACCGAGCTTGTAAATCTCACACATAAAAACAACGTAAAAGAACGTGTAAAATTTTATCTTTCTCCGAATGAGTGTCAAAATGTTGAGGAACTTTCAGAGTATGCGAAATTTCACGGCTACAAGCCGGGTTGGGTTTACTATCAACAGAAATCAAGGGGGTGGTTAAGTGGAAAAGGAAGAAACGAAACTACAAAACGCTATCCGTGTAGAGCTGTCCCGAATTGGGATAGTAAGACGGAATAATGTAGGAACTTTCCTTACCGTATACGGAAAACCTATAGCTATAGGACTGCCGGGAGAAGCCGATTTAACGCTTTTTGCAAAGGGTGGTAAAACTGTATTCATTGAGATAAAAACCGCTGCAGGACGGCAGAACAAGCAACAGAAAGCGTTTGAAAAGCGTGTCAAGGAACTTGGTTTTGAGTATGTGATTATGCGGAGTTTGGACGACGCAAGGGAACTTATTGAAGAATTGAGGTGAGATTTTGTCATATGAGGATAATAAGAAAATAGGTTTTATAGGCTTATATCGCAGCTTAATGAATTGGGAATATGCAGACGATGATGCAGTGTTCAGTTGTTTTATTAAATTGTTGTTATCAGTCAATTATCAAGAAAAAGTTTGGCACGGTGAGGTTGTGAAACGAGGAAGTATAATTGGAAGTATTGACAGCTTATGTATGAAGTTACATATGAAGAGGGATAAGTTGAAACGCTGTTTGAATATTTTAATTGAAAGCGGAGTTATAACTATTGATGTTAAACCTAACAAATATCATATTATAACAATTATTAATTACGAAAAATATCAAAATCCAGTTGGCGGAAAATCCGCTAACAAGACCACTAACAGAGCCACTAACAGAGCCACTAACAGAGCCGTAAACAGTACCGATAACAGAGCCACTAACAGAGCCGTAAACAGTACCGATAACAGAGCCACTAACAAGACCGTCAACAATCCCACCACAACTAAAAAATATAATAAAGAGAATAAAGAAATAAGTGGTGGTGTGTGCCCTACAGGCACACACACACCACCACAGGAAGAAAACAAGGCGGCTCAGCCGTCCGTCACGCCCTTGGGGGGCGAGCCGTCCGAGCCGCTTACAAGACGTGAATGGAGAACATACTGTGAACTTAAAGGTTATAACGAGTATCGTGCTGCCGAAGAGTGGATAAAGGTCAGAGGAGTTTTCACGGAGGGTCAGAAGAAAAAGGTCAGGGAGTATTTAAGGGAACATGGAGAAGAATAACACGATTGACTATCGGCTTGAAACTGAAATAAGACTTCTGGCTACTGCTTTGCTTTCCGATGATGTTGATGTTCGCAATAAGATTTTCGACTTTGTTTATTTTACAACCGATATTGGAAAACAGATTCAGGAAAAGCTGATTGAGGTTTATATCCGATATCCTGACGGAGATTATTCGGTATACCTTTCGGCACTTAACGAGGACGAGCAAAAAACTATGGTGCTTGCAATGAAAACGGCGGTATCTCAAACGGTTGCCGAAAGCAGAGTTGACGGTGTGCTTGCAAACCTCAGAGAGTTGGCGAGGAACGAAAAATTAAAACAGGATATATCGGAGCTGAGTATTACTGACAATTACACGGTGAACGATGTCAGACAGATAGTTGACGAAGCGGAAAAATCGGAAAGCATTATTGTTAATTCGCTGCAAAAATATTTTGATGAATACAGCATACCTGTCAAACAGATTGCAACGGGATTTAAGATACTCGACAGAATGTTAAACGGAGGAATTATCCGTGGAACTGTCGGAACGATAGGTGCAAGACCTTCTGTCGGAAAAACTACATATGCAGTCAATATTGTGGCGAACAATCCGGGGATAAAGATTTTGTTTTTCAGTCTGGAAATGTCAAGCCGAATGATTTATGACAAAATGGTTGCTGATATCGGAGATGTTGATTATGCGGCAGCAGGGAAGCACGAGGTTAATTTTGAAACAGTGCAGGCGGTTTTGAAAAGGTTTGACAAGCTGACGATAATTGATAATGTTTCGGAAGTTGAGTGTATGATTGAGATAATCAGACAGGTTAAGCCCGATTTGGTGTTTATCGATTACATACAGATTGTTCAGTCGAAAAAGGATTTTGAAAGCAACCGTCAGAGGATTGATTATATTTCTCAGCTTCTGAAACGGACAGCGAAACAGACGAACAACTGCATTCTGGCTCTTTCTCAGCTTACGAGAGGGGCAAAGGAAGAGCCTACAATGTCGGCACTTAAAGAAAGCGGAGGTTTGGAACAGGACAGCGATTATGTTATTTTGCTGAAAAGACCTTATGTGGTAGATAAGTCAAACAAGGAGATTCTGCCGTCCGATACGACTTTGAAGCTTGATAAAAACAAGTTCGGAGATACAGGAGAGATTGATTATTTTTTTGACGGAAAACATCAGAGATTTTCGGAACTTTGCGAGAGCGGAGAACCTGTTGCGAGAATGAAGGAGGAAACAGATGAACAAACAATTGATGAAGATTTACCGTTCTAAGCGGACAACGTCCGCAGGAAATACGCACACCGACTTTTATTTTAGCGGTTAGTCAAGAACCTGCGACCGTGCTTTGTTGGAGATGATAGAATGTTTAAACCCGGAGAAATTGAGGGTATACCGCTCGGAATTGAACAGCAGTTTTCCGATTTGGAAATGCGTATTATGGAGGACATTGTCAGGCGGTTAAAAGCTAACAGTAATGATATTACAAGAGCTGCCGACTGGCAGATACACCGACTTCACGAACTTGGAATGTCAAAGCGTGAAATCAAAAAGCAGATACAGGATAGCCTACAGCTCAGTGACAAAGAGATTGACCGCATTTACAGTGATGTGATTAAAACAGGCTATCAGCGTGACAGCAGTATTTATAATTTCAAGGGCAAAAATCAGATTCCTTATGAAGAGAATGCAGGATTACAGCAGCTTATAGCGGCAGTGTCAGCACAAACTAACGGCGAGTTTAAGAATATCACTCAGACAATGGGATTTGCAAAACGTGAGAACGGACAGCTTAAATTTACGCAGTTGTCGGACTATTATCAAAAAACCCTTGACGGTGCAATGCTTGACATAACCTCGGGTGCATTTGATTACAACACCGTTTTGAAACGAGTTACAAAAGAACTTACAAACAGTGGACTTCGCACGGTTGACTATGCAAGCGGTAAAAGTATTCGGGTTGAATCGGCGGCTAGAATGGCGGTAATGACGGGTGTATCTCAGGTTACGGCACAGATTAACGAGAGCAACGCAAAAGAACTTGATACGGAGTATTTTGAAGTGACTTATCACGGTGGAGCAAGACCGTCACATCAAGAGTGGCAAGGTAAAGTTTACACAAAAAAAGAATTGGGAACAATTTGCGGCTTAGGTGCGGCGGACGGTTTGTGTGGGTGCAATTGTTATCACGATTATTATCCGTTCTTTCCGGGAATTTCGGAGAGAGCCTACACCGATGAAGAACTTAAAAAATTGAACAAAGAAGAAAATACACCTGTTGAATACAACGGCAAATCCTACACAAAGTATGAAGCCACTCAGAAGCAAAGAAGCCTCGAAAAAGCTATGCGAGCCGAACGTCAGCAGATAAATTTACTGCAAACAGGCGGTGCAAACGAAGAGGACATTATGCTTGCAAGAGGTCGGTACAGAGCGACTTCAAGCGAGTATACACGGTTCTCAAAAGCTATGAAATTACCTCAGCAGAGGGAGAGAGTTACCGTTGACGGTTTGGGGAATGTCGGGGTTGGAAAATATAAAATTTCTCAAAAAAGTGTTGCAAATTCGGGGAATAGTGGTATAATAAATTTAAACGATAGTAATTCTATTTATCGTGAAATTACTCAAAACTCTATTTCAAATGTTCCTAAATTGAATATCTTTAATGACGAAACGCTTGATAATGCTCACAGAGAAGCAAGCAGGGATTTACTTAGAGAAGTAGCAAGGCATAAGGAACTTAAAGTAGGTACAGAGTTTTCAATTGTGTATGATGAACATATGAATCCTATTCCTAATTGTGGATATATACAAGGAGAAATGGGAAATGTTCGTATTGATAATCCTAATGTACCTTATCATGCTTTTCATAATCACGGAAGTGGTGAAACATTTAGTCTTCAAGATTTACGTGGTTTTGCAAGGAGAAGTAATATGCTTTCTCTTACTGCTCAAGGAAATACAGGAAGTAAATATGTAATATCCTCAACAAAGCAAATTGATAGGAACGGATTTTATAAATTTCTAACCAATATGTCAAATGAAGTTATATTCAGAACGGAAAATCAAGATATTACTTTAAGTTGGCTTTACGATAAAAGCAATAAGTCCCAATTACATGAGCTTTTCAGCAATCTTAATAAAGAACAGAAAAGGCAATTGAAAAATGCCATAGTAGACAAAACAAACGAGTGTCTAAAAGGAGCTGAAAATTATGGAATCAAATATACAAAAACCGTTGTGGCTAACAAATGAAACAATAGAGCAATTAAAAAAGGATTTAGCAGCTTTTCCTAATCCTTATGAAGGAGCACCACCAGAGGAAGATTTTGAATTTGATGGTTTCTCAGACATAAAAAGAGAAAATGCTCAGTTTGCATGGGATGTTTTTACAAAATACAATATTCCATTTTAAAAAAATAAAACAACCGCCCTCAAACGAGAGCGGTATTCTTTTACCTGAAAAGAGGTGAACCAATGGCAG
The DNA here is from genome assembly GCA_902763835.1 of uncultured Ruminococcus sp. Classification (GTDB taxonomy): domain Bacteria; phylum Bacillota; class Clostridia; order Oscillospirales; family Acutalibacteraceae; genus RUG592. The sequence goes on from CACWTQ010000077.1 coordinate 8,507, forward strand.
CAACCAGCCAAAACAAAGAAAAATTTGAAGATTACGAAGCCTTTGTGGGAAAATTCAAGCCTAAGAAAACAACGGACGATTGTTATACTCCTCCGGAAGTATATGAAGCTGTTGCGGATTGGGTCGCAAACGAATACAATCTTGACAAGTCTTTTTTTGTTCGTCCGTTTTATCCGGGCGGAGATTATGAGCGTTTTGATTATTCGGGCAAAATTGTTGTTGACAATCCGCCTTTTTCAATATTGATGAAAACAATAAAATTTTATGTCGACAAGAAAATAAAATTCTTTTTGTTTGCTCCGACATTAGCGGGTTCTTGCAGATACGGCGATTTTTGCACGGTGTTTCCTGTCGGGTTGGAAATTACGTACGAAAACGGTGCAATAATTAATACTTCGTTTGCTACAAACCTTGAACCGCACGAAATAAGAGCAAGAACGCCGCCCACTTTATACAAAGTTGTGGACGAAGCAAATAAAATAAACAGACGGAAAGCTAAAAAGAGTCTGCCAAAATATAGTTAGGAACTGTCAGAAAATAACTTGAACATTTATACTTGTCTAATTTGCCCTGTGTGTCGTTACAACACCTTGAAATACGTCAGTATTCCTGCGGTGTTGCCAGTCAAAGAAAGATAACCTACGACTTGATTTCAATCGTACAGCTGCAAATTTTTTTAAAAAATTTTAACTTTCTCTATTGACAAGACTATTATAACCGTATATACTGTTAATATACAGTTTGCGGCGGCGATAAGACCGCAACAAATTTCCGACCTGTAAAAACAGTTGGAATGAAAAATAACATATTCACGTATCTATATAGAAAGGAATGCTTATGAGAGAAATATTAAAAGTTGAAAGTATTTCAAAAACATTTAAGCTGTCCTCAAAACAGCAAAAAGTTGAAAAGACAAACAGCAAGACTAAAACAGCAGTCGATAATCTTTCATTCTCCGCTTATGAGGGTGAGATTTTCGGACTTCTCGGGCCTAACGGTGCAGGAAAAACAACTACTCTCCGAATGCTGGCAACGCTTATAAAACCTGACAGCGGCGACGCTTTTATCGATGATTCAAGCATTGTGAAGAATCCCGATGAAGTTAGAGGTAAAATCGGTTTCCTTACAAGCGAGCTTAAACTTGAAGATTTCTTTACTCCCGATTTCCTTTTTGATTTCTTTTCGGATTTACATAAAGTTCCCGATGAAATAAGAGTTCAAAGAAAAGAGGAGTTGTTCTCAAAGTTCGGTATTGATAAGTTTTCACAGGTGAAAGTTGCGAACTTATCAACAGGTATGAAACAGAAAGTTTCGCTTGCGGTGTCGATTGTTCACGACCCCAATATTATTATTTTTGACGAACCGACTAACGGTCTTGATGTAATCACTGCAAAGGTTGTTACCGATTTCCTTGAAGAGCTGAAACAGCGTGGAAAAACAGTGATTGTTTCCACACATATTTTCAGCTTGATTGAAAAAATCTGCGACCGTGTGGGTATCATTATTGACGGCAAGATGATTGTTTGCGATGACCTGAAAACCATTACCGCAGAGAAAAATCTTGAGGACGTTTTCTTTGATATCTACAGGGAAAGGAAAGGTGATGAAATATGAAGAATGCAGCTTTTGTAGTATTTAAAAAAGAGCTTACCCGATTTTTCAGCGATAAGAGATTGTTATTCACAACTGTTATTCTGCCGGGTCTGATTATCTTTTTGATGTACACTGTTATGGGGCAGGCTATGAGTACAACCTTAAATACAGATGACAGTACATTTGACATTGCAGTTGTCAATATGCCCGATATTCTCGAAGACTCCTTTGAAAGCGAACGATATAATATTACGGATATCAACACAGACAATATAAATTCAATTCGTGATAAAATCTCAAATAAAGATTATCAGCTGTGTATAGTGTTCCCGGAGGATTTTAATGAAAGTCTTCTTACGTATACCGCTGTTGAAAAAGACAGAACAGTACCCAATGTTGAAATATATTATAATTCTTCTGATATTCAGTCAAGTAATGCTTACGGCGAAGCAGTATCTATTCTGTCAAGCGTTGAAGAAACGGTAAGCAATGTGTTTGATGTAAACCGTTTGGATTCTTCCGATGACGAAAATATTTATGATGTTGCGTCTGATGAAGAAGCGTCGGGACTTTTGTTTGCTATGATACTGCCAATGATACTTATGGTTATGATGTATTCGTCTTGTGTGTCGTTCTCCGTTGAAAGTATTGCAGGCGAAAAGGAAAGAGGTACTATCGCAAGCTTGCTCATTACCCCAACTCCGAGAAATCAAATAATTATCGGTAAGGTGCTTGCATTGTCTGTTATGGCACTTCTCAGCGGTATTTCAAGCTTTTTGGGCACTCTCCTTTCAATGCCTATGCTTGTTGGAACTATGGAAGATGCGGTAGGCGGTATCTCTGCTGAGTATTATGTATTCTCCGATTATTTGTGGCTTATATTGATTATTTTAACAACTATAATTTTGTTTGTAACCTTGATATCTATATTGTCAACATTTGCAAAAACCGTTAAAGAAGCGTCGTCCTTGGTTATGCCGCTTATGATAATTGTAATGCTTGTAAGCTTTGGTTCAATGTACGGCACGGAAGCAAAGTCGGAGCTTTACTGGTATGCGATTCCCGTTTACAATTCCGTTCAAAGTATGGTGGGAATATTCTCGTTTAACGCATCGCCTGTTAATATCGGTGTTACAATATTGGTAAATCTGTTGTTGTCATCAGTGGGATTGCTTGTATTAACTAAAATGTTCAATAACGAGAATATAATGTTTGGAAAGTGATTTCAGAGGTGTAATATGAAAATGAGTTTACCAAGAACAAAAATGCTTGATGAAGCAAAACAGAGTAAAGGTCATTTTATCATAGTGGAGATTTTGATTTTTGGGGCTGTGTTTTTAATCGGCACGATATTGGAGGGAATTGTAGTTGCCGTACCCGAAATGACTTATTTGTTTAACAGTGAAGAGTACCTTGCAGTTATGAATCAATTTGCTCAGGGCGAAATATCGAAGGAGGAACTGTCTGCCCAAGTTATGGCTCTTTCAATGAATATTCCCGATTACATCACTGTTTTGGCTTTAGCTGCAACGGTTTTGGTTACAATCAGCTGTATGATTTATTGCAGATTTATCGAGAAGAGAAAGCTTTCTTCAATGGGTTTCAGAAAAAATAATGCTTTGACCGAATATCTTGTCGGTGCGTTGGTGGGTGCTGTAATTTTCTCCGTTGCCGTGGGTATCTGTCTGGTTACGGGTGCTTTGAGATTTGACGGGATTTCGGCAAATATTAATTGGGGTATACTAGGTATGTTTTTCGCAGGATTCCTCATTCAGGGTATGAGTGAAGAAACATTGTGCCGTGGCTACTTTATGATTTCTATGTCAAGACGTGTTCCCGTTGCGGTGGCTGTGGCGGTGTCCTCGATTGTGTTTGCATGTCTGCATCTTTCAAATAACGGTATTGCTCCGCTTGCGTTTATCAATCTTGCATTGTTCGGTGCTTTTGCCGCTGTGTATATGCTTAAGCGTGGAAATATATGGGGAGTGTGTGCCATACATTCGCTTTGGAATTTTGTGCAGGGTAATCTTTACGGCATAAGCGTAAGCGGTATGTCGAAAGTTGAAACGATTTTTAACATGGATTCCGTAAGTTCCAAGGAGTTATGGAACGGCGGCAGCTTCGGTTTGGAGGGCGGTCTTGCGGTGACAATCGTTTTAACGGTCGGTACTGTGATTATGCTTTTCACAAAAACTAAGCCGTCCGAGATTTTGCAGGAGAATCCGAGTGCAGAGGAATTTTCCCATAAGAATCAATACTCCGAGAAAGAGCTATCGGAAATTGAAAAACAAAACGATGATATGACTGTGATAAACACTATGATGATGTGATATTTGACAAACAAAAAAGTCCGGACACAATAATTGTTCGGACTGAATTATTTAAAGAAAAAGATATATTTACGCCGCCGTGAGTTCGTTTTCTATATGAGAAAGTGCGTCGTCAACATCAACTCCAAAAGCGTAAGCGTACTCCTCGCCGACAACCTTTTCGCAAATAGCAAGCGTGCGTTCGTCCGAATTGTGAAGCTTCTTGACCGTCTGCTTTAACTCGTTCTTGTGAATAACAAGACTTTTCAAAACCTTTAAAAGCTCACTGCTTAAGCCGTTTGCAAGAATTGTGTGAAATTTCTCACCACGAACTCTGTCGTTGTTCTCCCATACAGCCTCGCTGCTCTTAGGAACTGTCAGAAAATAACTTGAACATTTATACTTGTCGAATTTGCCCTGTGTGTCGTTACAACACCTTGAAATACGTCAGTATTCCTGCGGTGGTTCCTTAACTTCGTGTACCTCAATTTGATTTTTTTTGAGGTGAAATTTCAAAATAAACGTGCTGAGTGTATTATTGATTTGTGTGTCAATACAAATAAGTAAAATTTCTTAACTATTATGATATAATTATAACAGATTTCTTAAAATTTCGTTATAGTTAAAATTTACAAACTTTCAAGGTCAAAATTGTAGAAATTTATTCTTGATAATTCCTTGACAAAATCCCGAAAATGTGGTAACATTAATGTAGTTAATGTTAGCGATTTAATTATCGCACACGTTCTGTCAATATCAAATCTTACTCAGCAGATTTAGCGTAGGTCTTACGACTTACGCTTTTTGCTTTGTATTAATTTTGTTATAATTTAAGAATTGTTAATATACTTTTTTGAGAAATGTGGTATAATATATTTGTAACAAATTTTCGGAGTACTTATAATGATAATTTTTAATACCGATTTGGATAATACTATAATATATTCATATAAACACGATATCGGTGAAAATAAAATATGTGCTGAGATTTACCGGAACCGTGAAATCTCATTTATTACCGATAAAACAGCGGAGCTTCTTAAAGCGGTGAACGATACCGTGATTTTAGTTCCTACCACAACAAGAACATTGGAGCAGTATAACAGGATTAATTTGGGGTTGGGTGTTCCGAAATATGCTCTTGTATGCAATGGGGGAGTTCTTCTGAAAGACGGCATAGAGGACGAGGAATGGTATAACAATTCCTTTAAGGCTGTGAGCGACTGTCAGGAAGAACTGAGCCTTGCAGAGGAAATTCTTAAAAGAGATGTCAACCGTACATTTGAAATCAGAAATATCCGCAGACTTTTCATATTTACCAAAAGTGATAAACCGCTTGAATCAATTGGTATTTTAAAAAGTATACTCGATACAAGTAAGGTAGATGTTTTTAATAACGGTGTAAAGGTTTATGTTGTGCCGAAAGCTCTAAGCAAGGGAATTGCCGTGAATCGCCTGAGAGAAAAGCTGTATGCCGATAAGGTTGTTTCCGCAGGTGACAGCGAATTTGATATTTCAATGCTGAGTGCAGCCGATTATGCAATTGCCCCAAAGGAATTATCCGAGCTTGACAGGCTTCCCGAGCATACTGTTTTGTTTGACGGCAAGGGGATTTTTTCGGAATTTGTTCTTGAAAAGGTTCTTGATATTGCTAATAATCATTGACCCGAATAACAGTAATTTAAAATCTCATCGTAGGTGTTGCCCTGTAAAGACATAAATTTTGCCGTATCCGCTGTGATATGATTTGAAACTTCACATTTCAAAGAATTGAATCTGAATTGGTTTAAGGAATAAATAAGTGTGAAACGGCTGTACGGCAGAGAGAACGCATTTACAATATCTTCACCCGAAAAATTTTCACCGCAAATATTCACTGTATCGACTTCACCGGAGTTTAGATAGGTAATTTTACCAACAGCCTTTTGCGGAGTTATGTTTGTGTCAAGGTCGGCATTTATTTCTTTGAGTTTTCCGAAAAATTCATCTTTACTTACAGTCACGGTCATTGAGTAATCGCTTGAAACGGAGCTGCACGGAGAGGCTTTATAAATGGCGGAAGTGCTTGTATTTGTTTCGTTTTTAAGATATTCAATATTCAAATCGGCAGGCTTATCCGAAATCAGCACTAACGAATTGTAAACATTGTCACAGTAGGAACAGAGAGTTGTGTAATTTTTACCGAATTTTTCTTTAAGGCTGTTTTCGTTCAGAAATGTGTCGGGGTTTTGAGTGTCAATGGAGAGATTATGAGAATCATTCTCACGGCACATTTGAGTGTGGAGAGCTACCGAAAGTGCCTTGACTTCGTTTTCGGTGAAATCTTCATTGACGGAAGCCCCGACAAGCGAATACAGCACGGACTTTGCGGAACGTGAAATTTCTTTATTGGTGCTTGTATCAATAAAGGTTATGTTTTCGGGAATATTATAATTGCTGTTTTTGCTTGCGGTGATGATTGAATTTGTTACTGTTTCGGTGCTGCTGCCTGCAAGAATGTTTTTAAAGAAATTTTCATCGGCGGCTATGGGGATAAAAGCCATAATCAGAATAAGAGAGATAAGAGCGGTAATGTACTTTTTCATTTCTAAAATAATCCCCCCGTGGTTGGAAAACTTTTAAATTTTTTAGGTCAAAAAATCAATTTAAACTATTGACATAACTTATAATTTGTTATAATATTGTAACTGGTGGATAATCGATTTTTATTTATCAACTAATAAATTATATTAATATATATTGGGTTTTATACCTTTTCATAATTGAAAGGACGATTGCACTATGAAAGTAAAAGCAAGTTGGGTGGCGTTTATACCTCTTACAGTGGGTGCGGTGCTGCTGCATATTTATCACCTCATTTTCTTAGGCGGAGATGAAATTACTCAGCCGCTTTTCGGTGAATATTCGCTGTTGATTAATAAAAGCACAGAGCCGGAAATGATAATTCTTCTGGCAGCGGCGTTGTTTATTCTGGCGGCTTTTTTCAGTCTTATTGATAGGAAAACTTCTCCTTATTGTGAGATAAAATCAGCTCCGTTAAGCGGTATAGTTATAGTGCTGTCGGGTCTTCTTTTAGGTGTTGACAGTGCCGTTCACCTGATGACAACAAACGGCTTGGGGGCAACAAACAGCTCTTTGGCGATAAATCTTCTCGGAATTGCAACAGCGGTTCTGTTTGCGGTTATAGGAATGGGTCTGCTGGTCGGGTTCAACGCTGCGAAAAAAATACGGCTGCTTATGCTTGTGCCGATTGTTTGGTCTGCTTTTTGTATGGTGAATGTTTTCATAAGCCACAGAAGAGAAGCTCCGTCATTTGCGTTCTATGATGTGTTTGCGTGGGTATTTTTGACTATATTTATTTTTGAGAATTCAATGGTTCTTTGTGGTATCGAAATAAAAAATCCGGTTAAATCCTCGTTTGTGTATGGTATGATGTTTGTATTTTTCTCGTTTATATATGCTATATCTGCGATAAATACAAGTATATCGGAACTGGGATATTTTGATTTTAAATCTCTTATACCACCGATTCTTGTAAGTCTGCTCGGAGTGTATGCGTTGTTTTCACTCTTTAAATTATCGTCAAGTATGATGACAAAGAAAACGGCTGCCGAACTTCTTGCAGACGATACCGATGAAGAATTTGACGAAGAAGAGCCGGAGGAAGAGGAGGACGAAACTCCCGAAGCGGCTTTCGGTGTGGGAAGCACAAAATTTGTTACGGCGGAGTTTGATAAAATTAGACTTGAAAAAGCCGCTAAAAAAGCCAAAGAACGCACGGGCAACCTCCCGAATATAGATGATGATTTTGAAAATGACGAAGAGGACGAACCGATGTCAACTCTCGATAAAATCGACCAGTTAATTATGGAATTGTCGGAGGATACATCAGTGCCGGCTATCGACCCAGATGAAGACGAATGATTTTAAAATTTCCTGTTGACTTTTTTGAAAATTTGTGATAACATATTATTCAAAGATAAAACAAAATCGCTGACGAGGACGGCTTGTTACAGTCGTTGTTTACAGAGAATATCCGACATAGGCTGAAATCGGGTATAACAGCAGTATCAGGCACACCACCTCCGAGAGTTCGCCGAAATAAGGCGAAACGGCTGACTTCCGTTACAAAGTCGCAATGAGAGCATAGTCTTTTGTTAAAGGCTGTGTAAAATTTGGGTGGAACCACGAAGTAAATTTATAACTGCGTCCCTTTTTTGTGAGGGGTGCAGTTTTTTGTTTGTAAAATAAGGAGGTAAATAAAATGATAAATGTTGAACTTAAAGGCGGAGTTGTGAACCAGTATGAGGAAAATATCACACCTGCCGAAATCGCAAAATCAATAAGTATGGGTTTGTATAAATCCGCATGTGTATGTAAAATCAATTCGGTTGTTTCCGATTTGAGAACACCTCTCACGGAGGACTGTAAACTTGAAATTCTTACATTCGACGACGAGGACGGTAAAAAGGCTTTCTGGCACACGACTTCTCATGTGCTTGCTCAGGCTGTAAAGCACTTGTACCCGAACTCTCACTTAGCAATAGGCCCTGCTATCGATAACGGTTTCTATTACGATTTCGAGGTTGAAAAGGCTTTTTCTCCCGAAGACCTTGAAGCTATCACTAAAGAGATGAAAGCTATTGTCAAGAGCGGTTTGGAACTTGAACGCTTTGAACTTCCTCCGCAGGAAGCTATGGAGCTTCTCGAAAATATGAACGAACCGTACAAGGTTGAGCTTGCAAAGGAACACGCTGACAAGGGCGAGCATATCACTTTCTATAAGCAGGGCGACTTCACAGACCTTTGTGCAGGTTCTCACCTTATGAGTGTTGCACCGATTAAGGCTATCAAACTTACAGCTTGTACGGGTGCATACTGGAGAGGTGACGCAACTAAAGCACAGCTTTGCAGAGTTTACGGTACGTCATTCCCGAAAGCGTCACAGCTTGAAGAGCATCTCAAACAGCTTGAAGAAGCAAGAAAGAGAGATCATAACAAGCTCGGAAGAGAACTGGAGCTTTTCACAACCTCAGATGTAATCGGTCAGGGATTGCCTATTCTTCTCCCGAAGGGTGCGAGGGTTATTCAGCTTTTGCAGAGATTTGTTGAGGACGAGGAGCAGAAGAGGGGCTGGCTTCTCACAAAGACACCGTTTATGGCTAAGAGTGACTTGTACAAAATTTCGGGTCACTGGGATCATTATCAGGACGGTATGTTCGTTCTCGGCGATGAGAAAAAGGATAAAGAGGTTTTCGCTCTCCGTCCTATGACTTGTCCGTTCCAGTATCAGGCATATCTCAACAGACAGCGTTCCTACAGAGATTTGCCGCTCAGATACAACGAAACATCTACGCTTTTCAGAAATGAAGCAAGCGGCGAAATGCACGGTCTTATCCGTGTTCGTCAGTTCACACTTTCGGAGGGTCATCTGATGTGCCGCCCCGACCAGCTTGAAGACGAGTTTAAGGGTTGTGTTGAACTTATGAGATATATGCTTAAAACTCTCGGTTTGTACGATGATGTTTCTTACCGTTTCTCACAGTGGGACCCCAACGACAGAGAGAAATATATCGGTACTCCCGAGCAGTGGGACGAGGCTCAGGGAATTATGAAGAATATTCTCGATGACCTTGAAATTCCGTATAAGATCGGTATCGGTGAAGCAGCTTTCTACGGTCCTAAGCTTGACATTCAAATTAAGAATGTTTTCGGTAAAGAGGATACTCTTATCACAATTCAGATTGATCAGATGCTTGCCGAGAAATTCGGTATGGAGTACGTTGACAAAGACGGTACAAAGAAGAATCCGTACATTATTCACAGGTCGTCAATCGGCTGTTATGAAAGAACGCTTGCTCTCCTTATCGAGAAATATGCCGGTGCGTTCCCGATGTGGCTTGCACCTGTTCAGGTTAAGCTTCTGCCGATTGCAGACAGACATCTTGACTATATTTACGAGGTTAAGAAGAAGCTTGAAGCTCACGGCATTCGCTGCGAGGTTGACGACAGAAGCGAGAAAATCGGATATAAAATTCGTGAAGCACAGCTGGAGAAAGTTCCGTATATGCTGCTTTGCGGTGATAAGGATATTGAAGCAAATACTGTTTCTGTTCGTTCGAGAAAACAGGGTGATATCGGTGCAATGTCGGTTGAGGAGTACCTTGACATTATTTTGAAAGAGATTGAAACTAAGGCTCTGTAAATTAATCTGTAACGTTCGATTTTTAGGGAGGTAAAGTCGATAAAAATGGCTTAACCATCGAAAAAAACTTAAATTTTAACACACCCTAATATGGCTAATGGGAAAAATCAAAGATATACTCCCTAATTGATGAACGTTACAGATTAATGTGTAATTCGTAATGCGTAATTATTTGTTTTTTGGTAATGGAAAATTGCTTTGCAATGGTGAAGTTGTTGAGTTAATAAATGCGTAAAAAGCGTTTATTTTAGATGACTGAATGCTAAGGAATTGTCAGAAAATAACTTGAATATTTATACTTGTCTAAATTTTTCAACTTATTTGCCAACAATTCCTAAAAGAAAAACTAAGGAACTGTCAGAAAATAACTTGAACATTTATACTTGTCTAATTTGCCCTGTGTGTCGTTACAACACCTTGAAATACGTCAGTATTCCTGCGTCTAAATTGTTCAATTTATTTCCCAACAGTTCCTAATTTCCACTCACAAAAAACTCAGTAATTACGCATTGTTTTCAAGCTGATAATCCTCCCAGAGGTCGTGATAGTTAAATAACATTTTAGTGAACTTTGAAAACAGTATATCCTGCCGTATAACAAGTCCAAAAATAGACACTACCGTAAAGGTGTAATAGGCAACCTCGATTATGTCATTCAATGTATTCTTTTTAAGTTAGTGCATATGGGGTACTGCTCGCTGAAAACACGTGAAGATAGTTCTCTTTATCTTCAACTTATCTACCCGACCAAAAGTATTTATAAAGTATTCAAATAAACTTTCGGTCGGGTAATAAAATTGATTGTTTAAAAAGACTATCTTCACGTATCTCCTGCGGACGTTGTCCGCCGTTGTCCGCCGTTGTCCGCTACTTAAACATATAGCTTACGGTATCGATAACATCACCGAAAGTTTCCATAGCCTTATTGGCTTTTTTCTTAATCTGCTTCTTGTTGTCGGTCATATTCTTACCCATATAACCTACTAACATACCTGTTGCGACACCTGCCGTTAAACCTTTCAATGCCTTAGCAGTACTTTTTGTCATAACCTTTAACCTCCATAGCTTCATAAGATAATACAGTATAAAGATATACGCTTTATTCATATTGATTCTCATACTTCTGCTCCGGAACAAAGTTAATCTACAGCCGCCAAATCCGCACAGCTTCAGGGGATTGAACGAGAAGAGTTTTGCGTATTGTCGAAAGAGAGTAATTTAAAACAGCGGAATTTTTATCTGAGCTTTGTGCGGTTGGTGGCTGATATTATTGTTTGTGACTTTTCTTTAAAAATGTATGTAGAATTTTGGCTGTAGTACTTGTTAAGTTTTGATTTTTGTTTTATAATATAAGAGCCTGTTTAAAATCTTAGCGACACACGTCTTTTTGGCAAATTTTTCTGCTAAACTGCGTCAAAAGAACTTGACATACGACAGTATGCCTGCGTCCTTTTTCCTTGTTATCAGAAAAATTATGCTCAAAAATCCGCATATCTCAGATTTTAAGAAAAATTATGCTCAAAAATCCGCATATCTCAGATTTTAAACAGGCTCTAACAGGAATAAATAAAAAGGAGAAATATAAAACAATGGCTGCATTAAACATAGTTCTCGTTGAACCCGAAATACCTCAGAACACCGGAAATATAGCAAGAACCTGTGCCGTAACCGGTGCAAGACTTCATCTCATTGAACCGCTCGGATTTAAAATAGACGACAGAAAACTCAAACACGCAGGTCTTGATTATTGGAAGTATCTCGATATTACAATATATAAAAATCTTGATGATTTCTTTTCAAGGAACAATGGAAAATATTTCTATTTTTCAACGAAAGCACAGAATATTCACTCCAATATGAAATATCCCGACGGTGCATATTTGTTTTTCGGCAAGGAGAGTAAAGGACTGCCGGAAAAGCTTTTGTTTGAAAATCACGATACAACGGTCAGGATTCCAATGATGGACGAAGCGAGAAGTCTTAACCTCTCAAATTCGGTTGCAATTGCGACATATGAGGTTTTAAGACAGTGGAATTATCCCGAGCTGCTTTGTTCGGGTGAACTGAGAGATTTCAAGTGGAGCGACCTAAATAATAATTCGTAATGCGTAATTATTGGGTTTTTGGTGGTTGGAAGTTGGTTTTTCTTTTAGTATTTACAATAGTCGAACGTTGTATTTTGGAATATTTTTACAAAAAACACTTTGAATTTTATAAATAGCTATATAGTTCACGATACAATTACATATTTCAAAATCGGGCAGGGTATGTTATTTGAATACCTACCCGATTTTTTTTGTAACAATTTTGGCTTTAAATCTATTTATATACAGAAGCAATTCAAAAATACGGAGGTGACGAAAATGCCGAAAGAATTTGACAAGCTTTACACGGACTATGCCGAAACGGTAAAGCGTTTTCTTATAAGCCTTACAGGAAATATCGACCTCTCCGAAGAACTTATGCAGGAAACATTTTATCAGGCTATTATGTCGATAAACAGATATAACGGCAAATGTAAAATGTCGGTGTGGCTTTGTCAGATTGCGAAACACCGATATTACGATTATCTCAAAAAGCAGAAGCATTACAAAGCAAATTTCTCAGACGGCGATATTTTTGATATGATTACCGTCCCGTCAAAAGATGATTCTGTTGAAAACGAAATCATTAAGCGTGACGAGGTAAAATACATTTTGAAATGTATCGAGGAAATTTACGAGCCTTACGGTAAAGTTTTTATGCTGAGGATTTACAGCGAACTGAGTTTTAGAGAAATCGGCAGTGTGTTCGGCAAGTCGGAGAGCTGGGCGAGAGTGACGTACTATCGGGCAAAGGAAAAAATCAAGAGAAAGGCGGATTTGTATGAAAATAACTTGTGACATTGTAAGCGACCTTTTACCGCTGTATATTGATGAGGTATGCACCGAGGATACAAAATCGGCAGTTGAGGAACATATCGGTGAATGCGGTAAATGCAGAGATATTTTGGAAAGTATGTCTTTGGATAATCCTATAAATATTCCCGAAAAAACGGAGGTCGAAAAAGCCAAAAAGCCTTTTAAGAAGCTGCGGAGGAGATTTACATTTTGGTTGATTTTCGGTATATTCTGCACATCGGTTATAATATTTACACTTAACATAGCAGGAGCATTTGATAATATAGAGAAGAATTTTTACCGTTCCGTATCTTTCCTTGTCGAAGATGCCGAAGCTGCGGACGAATGGGTAACAATTACTGAGTACAGATATATCGACGGCTACAGCGGCGATAATCGCATTACGGAGGATTATCTTGAAATCAGGGGATTGTTTCCGAAGAAAGAACTGTGTTGTTCGTTCCCCGATAGTTATTCGGTAAAGCTGAGAATACTTGATGAAAACGGAAATGTTGTTATTGAGCCTTTTGACGCAAACGGAGGTATGATGAATATTTCCGTAAAGGAATTAAAGAGCAACACTAAGTATTATGTACAATACATAAGCGATACAGGCGGAAATTTTGCATTCAATTTATTTTAACCTATAATAAAACAAAAAGGACTTTTGCTCGGTGTATTGCCGAACGAAAGTCCTTTAAAATATTAAGCCTTATAAAATATATTATTTAGCAATAATGCTTTCGCCGTTCATTTCAGCAGGCTGTTCAAGACCCATAATTTCAAGCATAGTCGGAGCAATGTCGGCAAGTCTGCCGCCCTCTCTGAGCTTGCACGGATAACCTACCACGCAGAACGGTACGGGGTTAGTAGTATGAGCAGTAAACGGTGAGCCGTCCTCGTCAAACATCTTGTCAGCGTTGCCGTGGTCGGCTGTGATAAGCGACACACCGCCCATTTCCGCAATGGCATTCGTTACCTTGCCTACGCACTCGTCAACAGCTTCAACTGCCTTTACCGCAGCTTCAAAAATACCTGTGTGACCTACCATATCGCAGTTCGCAAAATTGAGAATAATCATATCATACTTGCCGCTCTTGACAGCGTCAACACACTTTTCCGTAACCTCATAAGCACTCATCTCGGGCTGTAAATCGTATGTTGCAACTTTCGGAGAGTTGACAAGGATTCTGTCCTCGCCCTCGTAAATCTTTTCAACACCGCCGTTGAAGAAGAACGTAACGTGAGCGTATTTCTCTGTTTCTGCAATTCTGAGCTGTGTCATATCCTTTGAAGATATGTACTCGCCCAAAGTATTTACAAGCGACTGCGGCTTGAATGCTACCGAAACATTCGGCATTGTTGCGTCGTACTGTGTGAAGCATACGAACTTAACGGGGAAGAAGCCGTTTTTTCTCTCGAAGCCCTTGAAATCGGGGTCAACGAAAGTTCTTGTAATCTCTCTTGCACGGTCGGGGCGGAAGTTGAAGAATACGATAGAATCGTTCGGCTTAACAGTACCCTCTTTATCGATAACTGTCGGGAGAACAAATTCGTCCGTAACTTCGTTTTTGTAAGAATCGCCGATAGCCTTAACTGCACAGCAGCTTTCTACACCCTCGCCGTAAACCATTGCAGAGTAAGCTTTTTCAACTCTGTCCCAGTTGTTGTCACGATCCATTGCATAATATCTTCCTGCAACGGTTGCAACTTTACCGACACCGATTTCCTCGGTTTTCTTAATAAGTTCTTCAGCGAAATCCTTTGCACTTGACGGCGGAACATCTCTTCCGTCAAGGAAAGCGTGAATGTATACCTTTTCAAGACCGCTCTTCTTAGCAAGTTCAAGAAGTCCGTAAAGGTGGGTGTTGTGACTGTGAACACCGCCGCTCGAAAGCAGACCCATAAGATGAAGTGCGGAGTTGTTAGCCTTGCAGTTTTCAACAGCTTCAACAAGAGCTTCGTTATTGAAGAAGTCACCGTCACCGATAGACTTTGTAATTCTTGTAAGCTCCTGGTAAACAACACGACCTGCACCCATATTGGTGTGACCTACCTCGCTGTTGCCCATTTGACCATCGGGAAGACCAACGTCCATACCCGACGCACCGATAGTTGTAACAGGGTTTTCGCTGAAAATTCTGTCAAGATTAGGTTTGTTGGCAGCTGCGATAGCGTTGCCCTCGGGAGGAGCTATTCCGTAGCCGTCCATAATAATTAAAATAATCGGTTTTTTCATTGTAAAAACTCCTGTCAATTAAGCGTTAGCAGCAGAAACGATAGCAGCAAATTTCTCAGCAACAAGTGAAGCACCGCCGATAAGACCGCCGTCAACGTTCTCCTTGCCCAAAAGCTCAGCAGCGTTTCCGTCGTTCATAGAACCGCCGTACTGAATTGTGATTGAATCTGCAACTTCTTTGCTGTAGAGTTTAGCAAGAGTTTCACGGATAAATGCACAAACCTCTTCAGCCTGCTCTGCCGTAGCTGTCTTGCCTGTGCCGATAGCCCATACAGGCTCGTAAGCGATAACAACGTTCTTAACGTCCTCTGCGGAAACGCCCAAGAGGTCAAGTTTAATCTGTCTTGCGATAACTTCCTGTGTGATGTTGGTTTCACGCTCTTCGAGAAGTTCGCCTACACAAACGATAGGCTTCAAGCCTGCTGCAAGAACAGCCTTAGTTCTCTTGTTTACTGTTTCGTCTGTTTCGCCGAAATACTGTCTTCTCTCGCTGTGACCGAGAACTACATACTCAACGCCGATTTCCTTAAGCATACCTGTTGAGATTTCGCCTGTGAAAGCACCTTTCTCTTCCCAGTGAGCATTCTCTGCACCGATTTTGATGTTAGTACCCTTTACTGTTTCAACTGCAACTGCAATGTCAACATAAGGAACACAAGCGACAACCTCAGCTTCTGCGTTTGCTACGAGGGGAGCGATTTCCGTAAGGAGAGCCTTAGCTTCGCTTGGAGTTTTATTCATCTTCCAGTTACCTGCGATAACTGCTTTTCTCAATGTCTTGTTCATTATAATAACTTCCTTTCTTTTTTCGCACGTGAAGATAATCTTCTGTAACCTAAAGTTTATGAACCCGACCGAAAGTTGGTCTAATGAGGTAGTTTTAGGTTACTCTATTATAATTTGGTTTTAACCTGTAACGGTTACCAATCAATAACAAGGCGGAAAGGTCATTACAATTCCGCCTTGCTCAAAATGTTTAAAATTAATTATTTATCTGCAATAACAGCAATGCCCGGGAGAACCTTACCCTCGAGATACTCAAGAGATGCACCGCCGCCTGTAGAAATGTGGCTCATTTTGTCAGCAAAACCGAGAGAGATAACAGCAGCTGCACTGTCACCGCCGCCAATAATTGTTGTAGCCTCTGTTTCGGAGAGA
Organism: uncultured Ruminococcus sp.; assembly: GCA_902763835.1. Classification (GTDB taxonomy): domain Bacteria; phylum Bacillota; class Clostridia; order Oscillospirales; family Acutalibacteraceae; genus RUG592. Next base: position 24,889 of record CACWTQ010000077.1, read on the forward strand.
GCCTTAGCAACAGCAATAGTACCCTTAGCGAGTACGGGGTTCTCAAATACGCCCATAGGTCCGTTCCAAACTACTGTCTTTGCAGTTTTAACAGCCTCAGCGAAGAGAGCCTGTGTCTTTTCACCGATATCAAGACCCATAACGTCAGCGGGAATTGAATCAGCAGCAACGTTCTCAATCTCAATTTCTGCGTCAATCGGGTTCGGAAAAGACTTTGCAACAACTGTGTCAACAGGGAGGAGGAGATTCTTGCCGAGCTTCTCAGCCTTAGCAATCATTTCCTTACAGTAGTCGAGTTTTTCGTCGTCAACGAGTGACTTGCCAACTTCAAGACCCTGAGCCTTTAAGAATGTATAAGACATACCGCCGCCGATAATGAGAGTGTCGCACTTCTCAAGGAGGTTGGAAATTACGTTGAGCTTGTCTGCAACCTTAGCACCGCCGAGGATAGCAACAAACGGTCTTTCCGGAACTTCAACGGCATTGCCGAGGTAGTTGATTTCTTTCTGCATAAGGTAACCTACAGCAGTATCCTTGATGTGGTCTGTAACACCTGCTGTTGAGCAGTGAGCTCTGTGAGCAGAACCGAAAGCGTCCATAACAAAAACATCAGCGAGTGAAGCAAGCTCTTCTGAGAAAGGCTCGAGGTTCTTAGTTTCCTCTTTTCTGAAACGTGTATTCTGGAGAAGAACAACGTCACCGTTGTTCATAGCAGCAACGGCAGCCTTAGCCTTTTCGCCTACAACCTCGTCGTCGTCAGCGAAAACAACCTCTTTGCCGAGAAGCTCGGAAAGTCTTACGGCAACGGGAGCAAGAGAGAACTTCTCTTCCGGACCATTCTTCGGCTTGCCGAGGTGGGAGCAAAGGATAACCTTGCCGCCGTTCTCAATTAATTTGTTGATTGTGGGAAGAGCAGCTGTAATTCTGTTATCGTTGGTGATAACACCGTCCTTAAGAGGTACATTGAAGTCGCAGCGAACAAGAACTCTCTTGCCGGTTACGTCAATATCCTCAACTGTTCTTTTGTTTAAAGCACTCATTTCAAAAATCTCCTTTAATTAAGAATTATTTGTAATTGAACCATACACATTTATTATACCCTATTTTGGTATAATTTTCAATATCAAATTTGATTTTTAATGTCTTTTTATTATAAAATTTTTCTGATTTTTAACAATATGAAAAGTTCCCCTTAGAACAAGTCTAAGGGGAACTATTTCAGCTAAGTAACTAAACCCAGTTAGTTAATTTTTAAATTATTCTTCAGTCTTTTTTCTTGTGTAGATTACAACACCGGCAGCAGCCATAAGGATAACTACGAGTGAGATAACAGCGAATGTACCTGCTGTCTGAACTGTAGGAGTTGTGCTGCTTGCAGCAGTTGTAGATGTGGAAGTAGTAGACTTACCACCTGAAGTTGTTGAAGAGGCCTTGTCATTTGTGCCCTTAGGATCAGATCTTGTTGTTGAAGAAGCTGCTGTAGAAGATGTTGCTGTAGAAGATGTTACTGTAGAAGATGTTGAAGATGTTGAAGTTGTTGAAGATGTAGGCAACTCTCTCGGTGTCGGCCATGCAACGTTGAGGAAGAGATACTTGTCAGCGTCAGTTGTGATATCGTTCGGTGTACCTGTTGTGAGGTCGATGAGCTTATCTGTTGTCAACTGAATGTTAGCATCGTCTTCGTTGAAGTCCTTAAGAGCCTTGAACTGAATTGTTACGATTGTGCTCTCAGCTGTAGCATCTGCACCGTACTCAGGATCGGAAGGATTAAGACCAATCTCGATACCAGCGTCTGTGTCGTTAATTGCGAGTGTTACAGCTACATTACCAGCCTCGTACCATCTCTTGTTGCCTCTGAACTCAAAAGCACTGTCGTCTACAGCAAGAACATCCTTGTTGTAAGAAATGATTGAGTTAGCAGCACCAAGACCAGCGAGGTCTTTAACGTTGTATGTTACAGTTACGATATCGCCTGATGCATACTTCTTAGTAGAAGGTTTGCTCGGGTTAGGAGTATCCGGTGTATTTGCAGCATCAGCAAAACCATATGTGCCGTAGTTGTAGCTTGTCTTGAACTCGTCAAGCTTGAACC
>CACWTQ010000078.1 GCA_902763835.1 uncultured Ruminococcus sp.
ACCTTGAAATACGTCAGTATTCCTGCGGTGTTGTGCCTAACACAGAACAAATTATCCTGCGTCTAAATTGTTCAATTTATTTCCCAACAGTTCCTAAAAATACGGTTAAGGTATGCGGTATCGATTTTTGCTCGGTCGGGTACATGAAGTTACGAATAAAACAGACTATCTTCACGTATCTCCTGCGGGCGTTGCCCGCTTAAAGAATTTGTAATGTTTTGGTAAACTTCATAAATTTTAAATTTATATTCATAGCTGTTGTTGGTTACAAGCTCCGTCTGTTCATCGCTCAGTACGTCCGAAATATCTGCTGTGTTGTCTGCGGCACTTATGCAAATCGGCGGAAACATCACACACCACCAGTTATGTCCCTTTCCTTCGCCGATTGTAATTCTGACTGCATCGTAATCTCCGGCAGGAAGTGTAATATTATCATAAACCCTGTTTGTGAAATACATATTAACAATTTCACCTTTTACCGGATAATCATAGCCTTTTTTATAAACTTCATTTTGGGCAATTTCTATAATCTCGGGAAGCTTGTCGGCTAAAATTTTTTCGGCGTCTTCTTTTGTTTTTGCATTGCCGTAAATGTTGTAACAGAATTTTTGTACTTCATCACGAACGGCAAGCTTTAAATTTTGGTCTTCTTCGCTGTCGGAATTTGCAAGAATATGAAGTCTGAAAACTTCTTCCGAAATCTCCTGCGACTGTGCGGCGAAGTCTGTCATTGAGAGTGAAAAACAAATAACAAAACCGCACAAAACGGCTTTGAATGCAAGCTTTGCAGAGGTTGAGAACGTATCGCTGTTTAAGAAATTTTTGATTTTCATTGTATAACCACCCTGTTTTTTTATGATTGAATTATTGGATAATTTTGGAGTGATTATACAAATCTAATCGATAAATTATTTTACAAAATCTCCGTGCCGATATCAATCTTTTGTGCAATAAAAACTTCACTGTATCGTTCTTTAAAACTTTCCGCACATACCGTTGCTTTTTCTTTATCGGTAAAAATCCCAAATATCGTTGAACCGCTTCCCGACATACACGCACCGAAACAGCCGTCAAATTCGACAAGCTCTCTTTTTATATTCAAAAGCTCCGCAATATTCAAAGTATCTTCAAAATCATTTCCGAGAAGCTTGCCGATTTTCTCGATGTCGTCCAAAAAATCAAGCATTTTATTCGTTGAGGGTTCGGGGGCAGATGTTCTCGAATCTACGGCATTGTATGCTTGTGCCGTGGAAATTCCGACAGGCGGCTTCACAAGAACAAAATAACATTCGGGAATATTTTCAAGCGGTGTCAATGTCGTACCCGTACCCTCGCAAAGCACCGTGCCTCCGTGAATACAAAACGGTATATCCGCACCGACCGTACCGCCGATTTCCTCAAGTTCCGCACCCGAAAATAGGTTACCGCAGAGAGCGTTCAATCCAACAACAACCGCCGCACCGTCAGCACTGCCGCCTGCAAGTCCTGCCTGAGTGGGAATGTTTTTTTCAATATGAATGTGAAGACCGCCCCAGTCAATGCCCGATTTTTTATAAAATGCCGCTGCACATTTGTAAACAATGTTTCTTTCGTCACAGGGAACATCGGGGTGATTACAGCTGACAGTTATTTCTTTGGAAAAATTTTCGGTCAGTGTCACGGTGTCGAAAATTCCGACAGACTGCATAACTGTTCTGATGTTGTGGTATCCGTCCGAACGCTTGCCTGTGATGTCGAGAGTGAGATTAACCTTTGCAGCAGCTTTTACTATAATTGATGTCATTTTTTTATCACCTCTGTATTTATATTGAATTTATTATATCATACAATTCCAAAATTTAAAAGTCAAATTTTAATAGACCTCCTCGGAAACTCAATTCTTTCATCAAAATTGATGATGATACAAAGTTTAAGGATCGCATTTTTGCACACATTTGTAAAGCAAAAAATCAGTTTCCGAGGAAGTCTAATGTTTTCGCACAAACAAAAAATTATTACATTTTCAAATAACGTATTGCAATTTTTAACAAAAAATTTTATAATATAAAAGATAGTGCATATTAGATAAAAAAGCAAATGCAGTAACCATAAATTTATTGTGGTAATATGCTAACACTTTACTTGACTAATATGATAAAGTGTGCTATAATCTAATTACAGATTAAAAAATGGAGAATGTAGATTATTGAATTGATTAATGCGAAAATTCCCAATTGATTAAAAAGAGGTGCAGCTTTATGAATAATCGTACCGATAATATCGGTTTTGCGAATGAAGAAACGGCTGTGATGAGCCTGAGTAAGCTCTACAGACAGTACGGCTTTAAGCAATTTAAAATGAGTAAATTTGAAGAGTATGATTTGTATGCGGAAAATAAGGATTTTCTCCTCGGCAGCAACGTCATCACTTTCACCGACACAAACGGCAAGCTTATGGCTTTGAAGCCAGATGTTACATTATCTATAGTCAAAGGGTCAAACGACACTTTCAACGAACCCGAAAAGGTTTACTACAGCGAGAACGTTTACCGTGTTGACAAGGGTACTCACCAATTTAAAGAGATTATGCAGGTAGGTCTTGAATGTCTGGGCGACCTCGACATTTATTCCGTGAGCGAAGTTATTATGCTTGCAAAGAAAAGCCTTGAATCTATCAGCGAGAGAAATATTCTCGATATATCCCATATGGGCTTCATCACAGGTATTCTTGACGGCACTGCATTGAACGACAAGCAGAAAAGGAAAATCATCGACTGCATCAGTGAGAAAAATACTCTTGCAATAAAAAAATACTGCGATGAATTCAACATTGACGAAAAGACTTCAAATTCTCTTGTTGTTCTCACAGGCATTTACGGCACGTTTCCGAAATGCGTTGAGGAAATCAAGAAAATCAGTCTTAACGAAAAGACTGATTCGGCGGTTGCAGAGCTTGAAAGTATCTATGAATTTCTTAAGCAGTACAGCTGTTCAAACGGTGTGAACCTTGATTTTTCGATTGTCAATGATTCCAATTATTACAACGGAGTTATATTCCAAGGGTTTATTGACGGCGTTCCGAGCAGTGTTCTCACAGGCGGACGTTACGACAATCTTGTTCATAAGCTCGATAAAAAGTCGGGTGCTGTCGGTTTTGCGGTTTACCTCGATTTGCTGTCAAGACTTATGAGCGATGACAACGATTTCGATGTTGACGTTCTTTTGATATACGATGATAACGCAACTGTCGCACAGCTTGCAAATGCGGTTAAGAATATCACCGAAAGAGGAAAAAGTGTTAAGGCTCAAAAGGTAAACAGCGGAAATATCAGGTACAGACAGCTTATTAAGCTGGAAAACGGGGAGGTTGAGGTTCTTGAAACAAATGATTAATGTTGCTCTTCCAAAAGGAAGACTTGGCGAAAAGGTACTTAATATTTTTGAGCAGTGCGGTTATGATTGTCCGTCTATCCACGAAACAAACAGAAAGCTTATTTTCGAGAACGAAGAAGCAGGAGTGAGATATTTTTGGGTGAAGCCGTCGGACGTTTCGATTTATGTTGAAAGAGGTGCAGCGGATATCGGAGTTGCGGGCAAGGATATTTTGCTTGAATATGCTCCCGATGTTTACGAGCTTTACGACCTCGATATCGGAAAGTGCCGTATGTGCGTTGCTGCGTGCAAGGGCTTCCGTGACAATACGGAAAGAACTCTCAGAGTTGCCACAAAATTCCAGAATATTGCAAGAGATTACTACGCTAAAAAGGGCAGAGATATCGACATTATCAAGCTTAACGGTTCAATCGAGATTGCTCCAATTCTTAAGATGTCGGACGTTATTGTGGATATTGTTGAAACAGGCACAACTCTGAAAGAGAACAACCTCGAACCGATTGAAACTATTGTTCCGATTAGTGCAAGGCTGATTTCAAATAAGGTAAGTTATAAGTTTAAGAATAAGGAAATTTCCAAGCTTGCTCAAAAAATTAGGGAATACTGTGAAACAAAGTGATACAGAAAGGATAAGAAAATGATTAAGATTTTTGATACAGAAAGTATTTCCGTTTCGGAAATTTTAAAGAGGGAACAGACCTCCACAGGTGTTGAGGATATCGTTGCGGACGTTATCGCAAATGTCCGTAAAAACGGCGATAAAGCTCTCCAAGAATATACTAAGAAATTCGATAAAGCCGACATCGATTCACTTGAAGTGACAGATGAGGAAATAGAAAACGCTTTCGCACAGGTTGACGATAAGTTCATTGAAATCATCAAAAAGGCTAAGGAGAACATCTACAATTTCCACAAGCACCAAGTCAGAAACAGTTTTGTGATAAGCGAGAATGACGGTATTGTTCTCGGTCAGAAGGTTCTTCCGCTTCGCCGTGTAGGATTGTACGTTCCGGGCGGTACGGCAAGCTATCCGTCGTCGGTGCTGATGAATTGTATTCCGGCAAAAATAGCAGGAGTTGAGGAAATCGTTATGACTACTCCTCCCCGTGCAGACGGTACAATTAACCCCGTTATCCTTGCAGCGGCTAAAATCGCAGGTGTCGGCAGAATTTATAAGGTTGGCGGTTCTCAGGCTATTGCCGCCCTAGCTTACGGCACTGAAACGATTGAAGCTGTTGATAAAATCGTGGGTCCCGGAAACGCTTTTGTTGCAGAAGCTAAGAAACAGGTTTTCGGTCTTGTCGATATCGATATGATTGCGGGCCCCAGCGAAATTCTTATTATTGCAGACGGTACTTGTAATCCCGAATATGTTGCAGCCGATTTGCTCTCACAGGCAGAACATGATAAACTTGCAAGTGCGGTTCTTGTCACTGACAGTAAGGAGCTTGCAAATGCCGTAAGCGAGCAGATAGAATTGCAGCTGAGCGTTCTTCCTCGTGAGGAAATTGCGAGAACTTCAATCGATAATAATGGTAAAATTATCATCACGGAAAATATTCTTAAAGCGGTTGAAATCGCAAATATGATTGCTCCCGAACACCTTGAAATCTGTGTTGATAATCCGTTTGATTACCTCGATAAGGTGAAGAATGCAGGCTCGGTTTTCCTCGGAAAGAATTGCCCCGAAGCTCTCGGCGATTATTTTGCAGGTCCTAACCACACACTTCCGACAAGCGGTACGGCGAGATTTTCAAGTCCGTTGTCCGTTGATGACTTTGTTAAGAAAACAGCGTTTACTTATTATACATTGGACGCTCTTTCAAAGGTTAGTGAGGATATTGCGTATTTTGCCGAGAAAGAGGGACTTTCGGGTCACGCTAGGTCGGCAGTTGTGAGAACAAGAAAAAAATAAGGTGACAACAAATGAGCAAATTTCTAATAAACAAATATCAGTCGCTTGAAGTATATACCCCCGGCGAACAGCCAAAGGATATGGAGTACGTCAAGCTTAATACGAACGAATCACCGTTTCCACCGTCACAGGGTGTACTTGACAGAGTTTCAAAAGAGGAACTCTCAAAACTCAACCTCTATCCCGACCCCGAGTGTAAGCTTTTAAAAGATAAAATCGCAAACCTTTACGGTTTCGACAGCGAGAATATCTTCATCTCAAACGGCTCGGACGAGATACTTTCATTCTCGTTTATGGCTTTCTGTTCCGAGGAAAAGGGAGCAATTTTCCCGAATATCTCCTACGGCTTTTATAAAGTATACGGTGACCTCTATGGTGTAGATTATACGGAAGCTCCGCTTAAAGATGATTTTACCGTAAATGTAAACGACTATCTCAGTACGGATAAAACAGTAGTTATAGCTAACCCCAATGCCCCCACGGGTCTTTCAATATCCGTTGAAGATATTGAGAATATCGTAAAATCCAACTCCGAAAATGTTGTGCTTATCGATGAAGCATACGTTGACTTCGGCGGTAAATCCTGTGTTGAGCTTGTGAGAAAATACGATAATCTCCTTGTAGTTCGTACATACTCAAAATCCCGTTCAATGGCAGGTGCAAGATTGGGTTTTGCTATCGGTTCAAAAGCTCTTATAGATGACTTGAACAGGATAAAATATTCCACAAATCCATATAATATCAACCGTTTGACGCTTGTTGCAGGTGAAGCGGCTATTGACGATAACGATTATTATGTTGACCGCTGTAAAGAGATTGTAGAAATTAGAGAGTATTCAAAGAAAAAGTTATCTGAGCTTGGTTTTACATATCTTGATTCCGACACAAACTTTATCTTCGCAAAGTCCGATAAAATCAGCGGTGAAGAATATTACAAGAAACTTAAAGATAACGGAGTTCTTGTACGTCATTTCTCAAATCCGATTATTACGGATTTTGTAAGAATTACTGTAGGCACTCGTTCTCAAATGGATAGACTGTTTGCGGAAACGGAGAAAATTTTAAGCGAGGTGTAAACGATGCCTTTTCAGCTTAACAGCGTTGTTCCGTGGGGAAGAAACATTGATGAGTACAGAACAATGTTTCTACTCACTGATGACGATATGAACAAGAAAATCGCAGGGTTTGGCGACGGTCCTGCTTCGTTTAACCTTGAAGCAAAAAATATTGGCAGTTGCGTTACATCATTTGACCCGATATATCAATTTTCAAAGGAACAGCTGAAAGCGAGAATCGAAGAGGTTCGTGTGACGGTTATGCAGCAAATGGCGGAGAATAAGGATAACTATGTCTGGAATAAAATCAAAAGTCTTGACGAGCTTGAAAATATCCGTATGTCCGCAATGAATAATTTTCTTTATGATTACGAACTAGGTAAATCCGAGGGTAGATATATTTATCACGAATTGCCAAACAGACTTAACATTGACGACAATACATTCGATATCGGTCTTAGCTCTCATTTTTTGTTGATGTATACAACACTCGGATATGATTTTCATATTAAAGCCATAGATGAAATGCTCAGAGTTTGTAAAGAAGTTAGAATTTTCCCGATTTGCGATTTAGATGCAAAAGACAACGAAATGATTAATTTGGTTATCGATTATTATAAGAGTAAGTATTCTGTCGAAATTAAAGACACAGAATACGAATTTCAAAGGGGTGCAAACCGTGTTTTGGTCATCAAAAAGTAAAAGAGGTGAAGTTATGCGTATAGCTGAGATTAACAGGGAAACAGCCGAAACGGATATTAAACTGCAAATCGACCTTGACGGTACAGGCGATTCCAATATAAAAACGGGTGTCGGATTTCTCGACCATATGATGACTCTTTTTTCACGTCACGGACGCTTTGATTTGAATTTGGAATGTGACGGTGATACATACGTTGACGACCACCATTCCGTTGAGGATATCGGCATATGTCTGGGCAAAGCTTTTTCTGAAGCTTTGGGCGAAATGCGTGGAATTAACCGCTACGGTCATATCATTCTGCCTATGGACGAAACGCTTATCCTCTGTGCAGTTGATATTTCGGGAAGATCCTGCCTTTGCTTCGAGGCGGATTTTCCGTCGGATAAAATAGGTAGTTTCGATACGGAGCTTGTGGAGGAGTTCTTCACGGCTTTTGTGAGAAGTGCAAACGTTACTCTTCATATAAAACAACTTAGCGGAAAAAATTCACACCATATAGCCGAGGGAATTTTCAAAGCGTTCGCAAGAACTATGAAAAATGCCGTTGCTATAGATGAAGATTTGGGAGATGAAATTCCGTCCACAAAGGGAGTGTTGTAAATGGTAGCAATTGTAGATTACGGTGTAGGTAATTTATTTTCACTGAAAAGTTCATTTTCATATATTGGTCAGGACGTTGTTGTGACAAGTGATGTCGATACAATAAGAAATGCCGACAGGGTAATTCTGCCCGGTGTTGGTGCGTTTGGCGATGCTGCTCAGAAGCTTTTCAACAGCGGTCTGGCACAGGTGCTTATTGATTTGGCAGGTGAGGGAAAACCTATTCTTGGTATATGTCTTGGTATGCAGCTGTTGTTTGAAAAAAGCTATGAGTACGGCGAGCATAAGGGTCTTGGATTAATCAAGGGCAGTATTAAGCCGATAGCCGACGAAGTTTCAAAGGATTATAAAATTCCGCATATCGGCTGGAATGCTTTGAAGTTTACAGAGAGAAAATCTCCGCTTTTCAAGTATATCAACGAGGGTGACTGCGTGTATTTTGTTCACTCTTATTACGGTGCAGACTGTGATGAATCGCTGATTGCAACCGCAGAATACGGCATTAATGTTGCAGCGGCTGTGAACTCGGGCAATGTTTACGGCACACAGTTCCACCCCGAAAAGAGCGGAGAGGTTGGAATGAAAATTCTGAAAGCTTTTTGCGAACTGTAAATTGAGAGGTGCGTTTATGCCTGTATTATATTCAATTCGCAATAAAATTGTAAACTTTGTTCTTAATCATCTTGAATTATCGGCTGTTATTTTGATTTATTTGATAGTGCTTCTTGTCAGTAGTTTTTTCTCACCTTGGGAAGTTGACAATTCTGCTTTGAATCAGATTTTTAATGATTCAACCAATACCGTCACACAATCACTTATTTTCAGAATAATGCTTTTTGGAATTTGCGATTTGTACCAGCTTTTTGAATATGCTACAGACAGCGGTGAAGTAGGAATAATGTTTTTTCTTTCAGCTTGTGCGTTGTTTTGTTTACAAAAAGTTGTGTTGGATAATATTATGGATATAATTACGCTGGGGTGGTTTGAAAGTTCACTTGTCGGATTTTTCCTTGATAATATATGTGCTTATATTACCTCGCTGATATTGTTTTATTCTTATTCATCGGTTGCAAGTTCTATAGAAAATACAATGGACAGCGGAGGAGTAATATTTACAATTGTAATTGGATTTATGATTTTTGCATTAATTATAATTCCTTCAATTCCATATGTAGTGTACCTTCTGTCCTATATATTCTTATTTGAATTTTCGCTAAATATATTAGACGGTATTGATGAATCGTTATCTTGGTATCCCGTATTTAAAGCACCGATATTAATTATTGCTTCAATTGGTTTGGCAATAATTATAGATTTAATCGTAAGTGGTATTGTGAAAACAGTTATGATATTACTGAAAGATAAAATACTTAGGAACTGTCAGAAAATAACTTGAACATTTATACTTGTCTAATTTGCCCTGTGTGTCGTTACAACACCTTGAAATACGTCAGTATTCCTGCGGTAAGCAGAAAGGACAGATTAAATGAAAATTTTTCCTGCAATAGATTTAATAGACGGTTGTGCAGTCAGACTTTTCAAGGGCGACTACAACCAAAAAACAGTTTACAGCAATACTCCTGTTGATGTTGCGAAATCATTCGTTGAGGCAGGTGCGGAGTATATTCACATCGTTGACCTCGATGGTGCAAGGGACGGTTCAAATGCTAATATCGAAACTGTGAGAAACATCGTCAAGGAGAGCGGTCTTAAAGCCGAAATCGGCGGCGGTATTCGTTCGGTAGAAGCAATTGAAAAGTACCTTGATTTGGGTGTTATGAGAGTTATTCTCGGCACAGCCGCAGTTACCGACAGTGAGTTTCTGAAAAAAGCCGTCAGCACATACGGCGAGAAAGTCGCAGTCGGAGTTGACATCAAGGACGGAAAGGTTGCTATTAAAGGCTGGACACAGGTTTCAGAACTCACTTGCTTTGACTTCTGCCGTCAGCTTGAAGATTTGGGAGTTAAAACTGTTATCTGTACAGATATTTCAAAAGACGGTGTAATGTCGGGTACAAATATCGAACTTTACAAAGATTTGTCAGCACAGTTCAAAATGGATATCGTTGCGTCGGGCGGTGTTTCAAATCTTGAAAATGTAAGAACTTTAACAGAAATGAATATGTATGGTGCAATTCTTGGAAAGGCACTTTACACAGGTTCGATTGACTTGAAAGAAGCTATAAAAATAGCCTCGGGGGTAGCAAAATGATTACTAAAAGAATTATTCCGTGCCTTGATGTCAAGGACGGCAGAGTAGTTAAGGGAGTAAATTTTTTAGGATTGGCGGACGTTTCCTCACCTACTAAGCTTGCAAAGTTCTACAGCGACAACGGTGCGGACGAGCTTGTTTTCTACGATATCACGGCATCGGCAGAGGGAAGAGCGTTGTTCACGGATATTCTTTGCGAGGTCGCAAGCACGATTTTTATTCCGCTCACAGTAGGCGGCGGCATTAATACCGTTGACGATTTCGACAGAGTTCTGAAATGCGGTGCGGATAAGGTCAGCGTAAATTCGGGTGCTATCAGAAATCCCGATTTGATTAATGCAGCGGCTCAGAAGTACGGTGACCAGTGTGTTGTTCTCTCTGTTGACGCAAAACGTGTTGACGGAACATTCCACGTTTTCGCAAAGGGCGGACGTGAAGATACAGGTATGGACGCTATAGAGTGGATTAAAAGAGGTCAGTCAATGGGTGCAGGTGAAATTGTTCTCAACAGCATTGACACCGACGGCGTAAAGAACGGCTTTGACCTTGAAATGCTCGGTGCAGTATGTGAAATTGCGACAGTTCCCGTAATAGCTTCGGGCGGTGCGGGAAACATTGACCATTTCACGGAGCTTTTCAAGACACTTCCGAAAGTTGACGCAGGCTTGGCGGCTTCGATTTTCCACTTCGGTGAGGTTGATATTCACGACCTGAAAAAGACTCTCGACAGCAACGGTATTATTGTTAGACTGTAAACGGTTTTAAAGGTGATTATTATGAATATCGATATGATTAATTCTTATCTTAATAACATTCTGTGGCTGGATTTTGAGCTTTCCGGCACGGGAATAAACGAAGTAAGACTGCACGGCTTTATTGACGAAGCCGAAGAGGATAAAATAATAATCAAATTTAATTGGGTGTTTATGATATCGGCTTTAACGTCATTCACCTATGAGGGCAGCGGCGATTTTATTACCGTTGCGGAGGGTGAAACGGCACGAAGCATTAACATAAAATACGGAGTTACCCAAGGAAATAATATATATTTTCTCTCAAATACAAATGTTGAGGGAGCTATGTTTATTATAGCAAAAGATATTGAAGTAATATTTTGTGATAAACAGTAAATAAGGAGAATAGATATGATTAATATAGACGAACTTAAATTTGACGAAAAGGGACTTATCCCGGCAGTAGTTGTAGATGATGACAGCAAAAAGGTTTTAACTGTTGCATATATGAACAGGGAAAGCCTTGAAATATCAATTAAAGAGGGCAGAACCTGTTTTTGGTCACGTTCACGTCAGGAGCTTTGGAGAAAGGGCGAAACCTCGGGCAACGTTCAGCACATCGTTAAAATTCAGACCGACTGCGACAAGGACGCTTTGACTGTGTACGTTAAAAAAGACGGTCCTGCTTGTCATCTTGGCACGGATTCCTGCTTTAACGATGATGTTTACGTGAGCGATGAACTTCACAGCTTTTCGCTTGAATCGCTTATGGAAATGCTTGTCGGCAGAAAGGTTGAGAAGAAAGAGGGTTCTTACACAACCTACCTCTTTGAAAAGGGTATTGATAAAATCCTTAAAAAGGTAGGCGAGGAATGCACAGAGGTTATTATTGCCGCTAAGGCAGACGATAAGAAAGAAACAATTTACGAGGTTGCCGACCTTACATATCATGTTATGGTTATGATGATTGAAATGGGAATTACTCTTGATGACATTCATAAAGAGCTTGCTTCACGTCACGTTATCGATCACAAAGTAAAGCAGGAGAAAATGACATCATGATTGTGCGGCAGAATTTGCACACGCACACGACTTTCTGTGACGGATTGAATCTTCCGAAAGATATGGTTATTAGTGCGGTTAATAAGAGTATGACTTCGATAGGTTTTTCGGGTCATGCCCTTACCGAGCACGATAAAAGCTATTGTATGAGCCGTGAGAATACCTTTAAATACCGTGACGAACTTCTGCGTTTGCGTGAAGAATATAAAGATACAGTGAAAATATATATCGGTTTGGAACAGGATTATTATTCCGTTGAACCTTTGATTGAAACGGATTATCTCATAGGTTCGGTACATTATGTTTTGAAAGACGGTGAGTATATTCCCGTTGACGAAACTAAGGAATGGATTTTAGATTCTGTGAACAAACTTTATAACGGCGATATATATTCATTTTTGGAGGAATATTATAACACAGTCGCAGACGTTTACAATAAAACAAAATGTGATATAATCGGACACTTTGATTTGCCCGAAAAATTCAATGCAGACGGAAAACTTTTTGACAGAGAACACCCACGATATGTTTCAGCTTATGAACGTGCTATGAAAATTCTTATTTCACAGGACAGAATATTTGAAATCAATACAGGCGGAATGGCAAAAGGCTATACAAATTCTCCGTATCCTAACGAGCATATTCTCAGAAAGATAGCCGCTCTCGGCGGTAAAGTTACGGTTACAAGCGACAGCCACAGCATTAAAACGATTGACTTCAAACTCGACGAAATGTGCAAGCTTGCGTATGACTGCGGATTCAGAGAGATTTTTCACCTTGGTGATGACGGATTTTACAGTGTCAGTATTGACATTCCTATTTTTTCGTGATATAATCAACTAAGAAATTTGGAATGTAGAGGTGTATGTATGGGTATTTCTTACAGAAAATTAACTGATAAAGAACTTGATGTTTTTATTAAAATGTGAATAAATCAGTTGCGTGAAGAAGGAGCAAAAGAAGAGATTGACCTTGAGCCTGCACTAAAGGACTACTATCAGTGTCATATGGCAGACGGTACATTTATTTTATGGATTGCTGTCGATGATAAAAAAATAATTGGAACGAGCGGAATATCAATTGTTGAAAAACCTCCATATTACGGCTGTCCGACAGGCAAAATCGGATTGCTTTCAAGTATGTTTACAGATAAGGAACTGTTGGGAAATAAGTTGAACAATTTAGACGCAGGATAATTTGTTCTGTGTTAGGCACAACACCGCAGGAATACTGACGTATTTCAAGGGTATAAATGTTCAAGTTATTTTCTGACAGTTCCTAAATCATATCGAAGAAAAGGAATTGCAAAAACCTTGCTTTCCAAAGTTATATCCGAAGCAAAAGAGCAAGGCTGTGGAACGGTTTATATCACCGCTTCCGATATGGGTGTACTTCTGTATAGCAGTTTCGGGTTTATTAAAAACAGTAACTTCATGCAGTATGAATTATAATTTAATATAATTATTTTCACTTAGATTAGACTTTATGTTAAAAATAAAAGTCAGTGTACAATATTTCGGTGAAAGTTGTCCGTGAATTTGTGGTTGCATTATTATAAAAAATGTGGTATAATAATACCGAATTAAAAATCAGAAAGGTGAGATTCAAATGAGCGAGCAAATTACTAAGATTATTGAAAAGCTCAAAAATTCTCCGGAGCTTCTCAAAAACATTCAGAACAAGGACGATGCAATTAAATTTATTGCACAGGAAACTAAAATGCCCGAGGCAGAGTGTGCAAAAATTTACGATGCTGTTGTTGAAAAGGTTAAGAGCGGAGCAGCCGAGAAGATTACAGGTAAACTTGGAGTTAAGCTTCCGTTTTACATCTCGGGCTTTTTTTCACTGTATTTTTCTATAATTAAGCAAATTTCAAATAATTCGTTATAATTAACAAAACATTTTTTATATTGACCCCTCTGTCCTGCGGACATCTCCCCTTTCAGGGGCGAATTTGACATATTGAGTACCAAAAAGCCTCACTTGAAAGGGGAGGTGTCAGCCGCAAGGCTAACGGAGGGGTTTCATAAAATGAATTTTTGTGCAATTTGTAATTTTTGCTCATTTATAGTATTTTTAAAAGATTTTTTATAATCTATCAGCAGTCAAGAATAATTTCTCTTGCCAAATCCTCGGAAATCGGAGTTGCGAAAACATTTTCACCAAACTGAACAACATTTCCGATACCCTTTTGAAGAACAAATCGCAATTGACCGTTTTTAACCTTTTTATCTGTGTAAAGCTTTTTCACAAGAGCTTCTCTGTCGATGTAGTCGGGGATAGTCGTTGGAAGTTGTGCCTTTGCAAGCAACGCTATAACAGCGTTCATTTCGTCCTCTGTCATATAACCCAGCTTTTTAGAAAGCTTAACCTCCGCAACAAGACCTATTGAAACAGCTTCGCCGTGTAAAAGCTTGTAGTCGCTGACAGTTTCAATCGCACGTCCGACTGTGTGACCTAAATTCAGCACCTCACGCAAACCGCTTTCACGCTCGTCTTTCATAACAACATCATACTTAATCTGACAATTTCTCTCTGCAATATGTTCACATTCAGCATTTTCGACATTGTAGATTTTTTCCATATTGTCATTCAGATAATCAAAAAGTTCTCTGTCTGCAAGGCAAGCGTGCTTAATGGTTTCCGCCATACCGCTGTGAAGCTGACGAGAGGGGAGAGTTTTCCAAGCCGCAATGTCTATGTAAACCTTTTTCGGCTGATTGAAAATACCTATAAGATTAGTCGCAAGCGGAGTGTCAACAGCAGTTTTACCGCCGACCGAAGCGTCAGCCGCCGCAAGAAGAGTAGTCGCATAGTTGATGAACGGCACACCACGGCCGTAAGTTCCGGCAACAAATCCTGCCAAATCGGTGACAACACCGCCGCCCACCGCAATTATACAGCAATCTCTTCTGTAGCTTTTTGCAAGCATAGCGTCTTCAACAAATTCCTTAGTTTCTCGTGTCTTGCTTTTTTCACCCTCTTGAAACGAAAAAACATTAACTGTGTAACCGCAGTCTTCGAGTTTTTTAGAAATAGGTTCGGCATATAAATCCTTGACGATACTGTCCGTGACAACCGCAAATTTCTTGATGCTGCCTACAAGACCGCCCTGTATATCCGAAACAAGTTTGTCTGAAAGCTCAAAGCCGACTTCTATATCATAGCTGTCATCAACAACTCTTTTAAGCTCAACATTAAATGTACTCATAAAAAACCTCCGAATATTATGTATTTTTTATAATAATTTCCTTTTGTAACTCTTTCATCACTTTATCGTGAATTTTCCAATCGGGCATAAACTCCGTAAGCTGATTGTAAAAATCCTTTGAATGGTTTGCATGTAGAAAATGAGTAAATTCGTGACAGACTACCGCTTCTATGCTTTTAGGCGGCAGCTGTATAAGATAAGTGCTGAATGTAAGAATACTTCGTGTCGGACGGCAGTTGCCCCAACACGAAATCATTTTGCGAAACCTGATTTCATTAGGGTATGCAATTCCCTTTTTCTTAAACCTCGGGTACAAATCTCTGCACATTTTCACAACATATTTTTCGCATTCGCTTTTCATAAATTCATTTATAACATATTCTTTTAAACGAAAATTGTTAATATCCGTCACAAATAGATGAATCTCGCCGCCGTTTATTTCAACAAAGTCATTTACGGATTCGGTAACTCTGAGAGTTTTTTTCTCTCCCAGAAAATAAATATACTCGCCGTCCTCATACTTTTTAGCCTTAGGCATAGTTTCGGCAAGCTTTTGGTATTTCTCGACAGCATTCAAAACAAACTCCGCATTATTTTTAATGAACCTTTCAACCTCAGCAATGCTAGTTTCGTTAGGAGCAGAAATGCGAACACCTTTAGCAGCACTGACGGAAAGATTAATCCTTTTGACTTTCTTAAATTGAAGCTCATATTCGATGTTTTTACCGTTAAGCATTACAGTTCGTTTTATTGTTCCTATACGTCCGACTTCTTTGGGGTCTGAACCATTTTTAACTTTTTTGCATTTGTCTATTGCATCTAAAATTACACTGCTTTTTGATTTTAATGTTTTTTCAAGATAGTTGATATTCACGTTAAAAGGTGCGGAAATATAGAATCCCTTTTCCGGTGTTATGTGAATATTAATATTTTTAATATTCTTATATTCGAGAGTATATTTAACTCTGCGATTGTTTAGAGTAATTTCTTTTACTACACTGTTAGCCATAATGTCACCGCCTTTATAAATATAGTTAAGGAAAAAATGCTTTAATTGTTTAAAACCCTACAGTTAAAATTTTATCATATAAGATAAATTTTGTCAACAAACAAACTGCCGGCAAGCCAACAACAGCCTGCCGACAGAATATTATACATAAAAATCATTAAACAAAATCAATGTGCGTGTTCGTGGTCAACTTCCTTGAACATATTTTTATCGTATTCAATGCCGTTTTTGTCGTAGTAGTCCTTTATAGCCGCCTTGATTGCACCCTCAGCCAAAACGGAGCAGTGAATCTTGTGAGCCGGAAGTCCGTCAAGAGCTTCGGTAACAGCCTTGTTTGTAAGATTAAGAGCGTCCGAAAGAGGCTTACCTTTAATCATTTCGGTAGCCATTGAGGAAGAAGCGATAGCCGAACCGCAGCCGAATGTTTCAAACTTAACGTCCTCAATGATATCATTATTTATTTTAAGGTAGATACGCATAATGTCGCCGCACTTTGCATTGCCGACCTCGCCGACAGCGTCTGCGTCGTCCATAGTACCTACATTTCTTGGATTCATAAAATGATCCATTACAACTTCACTGTATAACATAGTTTTTCTTTCCCTCCTGTAAATCTCTCCAGACAGGTGACATATTTCTGAGATACTCCACTACCTTCGGAACTTCACTGATAATGTACTCAACCTGCTCTTCGGTGTTTTCGTCGCTGAGTGACAATCTCAAAGAGCCGTGAGCGATTTCGTGAGGTCTGCCGATAGCGAGAAGAACGTGGCTTGGGTCAAGTGAACCCGAAGTGCAGGCAGAACCAGAAGACGCACTGATACCTTTTGAATCAAGAAGAAGTAAAAGCGATTCGCCCTCAATTCCCTCAAAACAAATATTTACATTACCGGGCAGACGTTTTTCTCTGTCACCGTTGAGAATAGAGTGGGGGATTTCAAGAAGACCCTCTATAAGTCTGTCACGAAGCTTGACAAGTCTTGCGTTTGTTTCTTCAAGATTGGCAACAGCTTCATTAAGAGCCGCCGCCGCACCCATCATACCGGGAACATTCTCAGTGCCGCCACGCTTGCCACGCTCCTGAGCACCGCCCTCTATAAGATTGGAAATATACACGCCCTTGCGAACGTACAACGCACCCACACCTTTAGGACCGTGGAACTTATGAGCCGAAAGCGAGAGCATATCGATGTTCTCGTTTTGAACGTTAATAGGCAAATGACCTGCTGCTTGAACGGCATCTGTATGGAAAGTAACTTTTTTTGCTCTGCAAACAGCACCTATTTCTTTTATAGGCTGGATTGTGCCGATTTCGTTATTGGCATACATAATTGTTACAAGGCAAGTATCGGGGCGGATAGCCTCGTCAACCTGTTCGGGAGTAACAATACCGTTTTCGTGAACGTCAAGAAGAGTAACCTCAAAACCCTCTTTTTCGAGCTTCTTGAGCGTATGCAAAACAGCGTGATGTTCAAACGTTGTTGAAATAATATGTTTTTTATTTCTCTTTGCACCTATTTCTGCGGCTGAACGGATAGCCTGATTATCCGCTTCACTTCCGCCCGAGGTAAAATAAATCTCATTAGTTGCACAGCCGAGATTCTTAGCTATAGTTTCACGTGCACTGTAAACTGCTTCGGCGGCAGCCTGTCCTATTGTGTACAGGGAAGAGGGGTTGCCGAAAACATTTTCCATATATGGCAGCATTGCATCAATGGCAGTTTTGCTCATTTTTGTAGTTGCCGCATTGTCTGCATATACTTTCATTTTATTCTCCTATCTATTTGCTCTAATGCAAATGTATTTTTATATTACAGCACTAACTGGAATACAAAGTTTAAAGTTATATACAAATAACCCTATAACCCTATAACCCTATAACCCTAAACTTCATATTCTTTTGGTGGACAACCCCCCGCAAGAAACACGTGAAGATAGTTGGTGGTATAATTAAATTCACGTACCCGACCGAAAGTGGATTTAATTATTACCTATACACTCACTTACACCACTTCAAACTGAAACATACACCGCCTGTGAAAATCATAAATCCGCATAGAATCAGGCTTAATCGCACTTTATACACCACTTACACTAATTTTTAACCCACACTGTATTTATAGCAGCAAAATCGGTGTATGTGGTGTATTAATAATATTTGTTTCACTATGCAAATAACAGCTTCCCGAGAACACTTAATCAATGTACCCGAAAAGCTGCTTTAATGCGTGAAATAACTAACTCTTTTTGGCGTATAGAAGTGCATTTGCTTTTGACATAAAGCAGCCTTTCGGATTATTGTTTAATTAGCATACCCGATTGTGATTTATATATTACAGTGTACACTAAATTTTTCCTATTATTTATTCACTTCTATTTTACTCTGTTTAGTTATTATTGTCAAGTATTACCTAACTTAAAAATAAATTTTAACATTTAATTCATATCGGATTACTTAACAGCCTCAAATGCCTGACTGAGGTCTTCAATGATATCGTCAATATGCTCCGTACCGATTGAAAGACGAATAGTGTTCGGCTTAATGCCTTGCTCGAGAAGTTCTTCTTCTGTAAGCTGTGAATGTGTTGTTGAAGCCGGGTGAATAACAAGCGACTTAACATCTGCAACATTTGCAAGAAGTGAGAAGATTTCAAGCTTGTCGATAAATGCCTTAGCTTCTTCTGCACCGCCCTTGATTTCAAATGTGAAGATAGAAGCACCGCCGTTCGGGAAATACTTCTCATAAAGAGCGTGGTGCGGATGGTCGGGGAGTGAGGGGTGGTTTACAGACTCAACCTGCGGATGGTTTTTGAGGAATTCAACAACCTTGAGTGTGTTTTCAACATGACGCTCAACACGGAGTGATAGAGTTTCAAGACCCTGTAAGAAGAGCCAAGCGTTAAGCGGAGCAAGAGTTGCACCAGTGTCACGGAGAAGAATAGCACGAATCTTTGTAACGAATGCCGCAGCACCTACAGCCTTTGTGAAGCTTACTCCGTGATAACTCGGATTAGGCTCAACAAGTGACGGGAACTTGCCGCTTGCTTCCCAGTCGAACTTACCGCCGTCAACAATAACACCGCCGATAGATGTGCCGTGACCGCCGATGAACTTTGTAGCGGAATGAACAACGATATCTGCACCAAGCTCAAACGGAC
>CACWTQ010000079.1:0-9218 GCA_902763835.1 uncultured Ruminococcus sp.
GCAGGAATACTGACGTATTTCAAGGTGTTGTAACGACACACAGGGCAAATTAGACAAGTATAAATGTTCAAGTTATTTTCTGACAGTTCCTAAGATATTCAATCAAATTCTGCTTTATTGTATCTGTAGAATCCTGCATATCATTGTTAATCCAATTTACAATAATATTCCACATACCTCCGATATTAAAATATATGATGTATCTTTTATCACCAATATCCGTATGCGTAGAGTAAAACTTTCCCAAATTGACGGACTATATCTCAAATATTGCCTAAAAACAACCTGAAAAAAGAAAAAAGCAACGCAAAATACCACCTTATTAAGCTACTATTTACTAAAAATTGTTTTTACGGTTGCATACGCCACTTTATAGCTATAGTACGATAAATTGGGAAACTTTTATTCAAGTTATTTTCTGACAGTTCCTAAATGTAGCTGAAAAAAATATTTTTGTTGGCAATGCCGACCGAAAACAAGTGAGTGAACAGCTATAGGGAAAATAAATCAAAGAAATTTTCTCTATAGCTGTTTTTTGTGCTAAATTCATTGATAAAAGTCAAAAGGTCAAGTTTTAAAAAAATTTAAAAAAGTGCGAATAAATTTAATTTAGTGAGAATACAAGAGCTAAATTAAAATAATCTCCGAATTTGACTTTGTTTGACTTTGACTTTTTTTGACCAATACGCTATAATATAATCACAAGGTCAAGGACGGGATACGTCCAAAGAAAAGAGATGAAAAAATGCGTATAAGTGATTTGGTTGCCCAGTATATTATAGATATGCTGGAGGAAAATGACGGAGGTGCGGAGATTCGACGAAACGAGCTTGCCGAAACTATCGGCTGTGTTCCCTCTCAAATCAGCTATGTCATTACCTCACGTTTTACTCCAGAACAAGGTTATATCGTCGAGAGCAGGCGAGGGGGCGGAGGGTATATAAAAATCACTCGTGTTCAAATGGATAAGCGTTCCGCCATTATTCATATTATCAATTCAATAGGCGACAGCGTGGATTCACGCAAGGCGGCGGCTGTTGTTAAGGAGCTGCTTACAAGGAATCTTATCACGGTGCAGACAGCTAAAATTTTAACAGCGGCTGTTTCGGAACGCCCGTATCAGTCTATCCCGGCGGAGTATCGTGACAGTGTAAGGGCGGCAGTTTTGAAGAATATGATTTTGAATTTGGAATAATTAAATATTGTATTAAGAAAGGGAGAATTTATTATGTTGTGTCAATTATGTAAAAATAAACAAGCCAATACACATATAAAAACTATTGTCAACGGTGAACTTACCGAGATGAATCTTTGCAGCGAATGTGCCGCTAAACAGGGTTACGGCAACGGTATGTTCAATCTTAATCAGTTCTTTGATATCGGCTCGCTTATGAGCGGCTTTATCAGTGACGTTGCTACTACCGCTTTAGCTCCCGAAAAACGCTGTCCGAACTGCGGCATTACTTTCGCCCAGATTTCAAAGGGCGGCAGGGTTGGCTGTGCTAAGTGTTACGATGTCTTCTATGACAGACTTCTGCCGTCAATCAAGCGTATTCACGGCAACACCGTACACACGGGAAAGAAACTCCGCAAACCTCAGCTGCAAAGCGGCGAGAGTGTTAGTTCCGCAAATTCTGTCGGTGCGGAAGTAAAAAAGCCGTCGGAGCTTGATGTGCTTAACCGACAAATGCAGGCAGCCGTTAAAAATCAAGAGTTTGAAAAGGCAGCACAGCTAAGAGATAAAATTAATGAACTTAAAGCTAATCAAGGGGGCAATCAGTAATGGATAAGAAATGGTATGAAAAGAACGGCTCTAATGGTGATGTCGTTATAAGCACAAGAATAAGACTTGCACGCAATCTTGAAGAGTACCCCTTTCCCGTTCGCTGCAATGAGCAGGTCAAGCACCAAATTGTCGAAAAAGTGAAAGATGCGGTACTTAATAACAATTCAGTAATTGCGACAAGATTTACTTGTATAAATGTGGATAATATAAATGCAGGGGAAAAAGTTTCTCTTGTGGAACGTCATTTGGTAAGCCCCGAGTTTATTTCCGAAAAATCTGAGAAAGCTTTGCTTCTTCTCGATGACGAAAGCGTTTCTATTATGATTAACGAGGAAGACCACATAAGATTACAGGTTATGTCGGAGGGATTTGAACTCGATAAAACTTACGAACAGGCAAGCAGAATTGATACTCTTCTCGACGAACGTCTTAAATTTGCGTTTTCCGATACTCTCGGTTATCTCACTCAATGTCCGACCAATCTTGGCACAGGTATGAGAGCATCTGTTATGCTTCACCTGCCTGCACTTCAAGCGACTAAGGCAATGAGGAAAATTTCCGAGAATCTCGCAAAGCTTGGTCTTACAATAAGAGGTACTTACGGCGAGGGTTCTGAACCTGTTGCAGCTATGTATCAGCTGTCTAATCAGATATCTCTCGGTATCAGCGAAAAGACGGCTATCGAGAATTTGAAGAACATCACTATGCAGCTTGTTAATCAGGAGCTTCAAACTCGTGACAATCTTTCAAAACAGCTCGGTGTTCAGGACAGTGTGTACCGTTCAGAGGGTATTCTCAAAAGTGCAAGACTTATCACCTGTGACGAGGCTTTGAAACACCTTTCAAATATCAGAATGGGTATCACAACAGGTCTTATAGAGAATGTATCGCTTGATACGGTGAACAGACTTATTGTTGAGATTCAGCCCGCAACGCTCATTCACTATACCGGTCAGAAGCTCAATCCGCAGGAAAGAGATGCGGTCAGAGCAACGTTACTGCGAAACAATCTTAATTCTTAAAGATTGTTTTGCGGAAGTAAAAAATGAAGAATAAAGAATAAAGAATAAAGAATAAACTTAGGAGGTATATATATGTATAATTTTCGTGGATTTACACAAAAGGCAAACATCGCAGTTAATCTCGGTATTGAGATTGCTCAGTCATTAAGTCATACATGGGTCGGCTCGGAACATATTCTTCTCGGTCTTCTGAAAGAGGGCAGCGGAGTTGCGGCTGCGGCTCTTGAAAGCGAGAATGTCGATTTCGGAAAGGTTCTCGAACTTACAAAGGAGAAAATCGGTTCGGGAAATAATCCCGTAAGGCTCACTATTAATGACTTTACTCCACGTGCAAAGCACGTTATCGAAATGTCTAATGCCGTTCGTGCAAAGCTCGGAAACAGCTATATCGGTACGGAACATCTTCTTCTTGCACTTCTTGAGGACGGCGACAGCTATGCCGTTGCGTTCCTTGAAGAGTTGGGTGTTGATATCGATAATCTTTCAAAGAAAATCATAGAGGGTATTCCAAACGAAAATAGGAATGACGACGGATTTGCCAACAGCACTTCCGGTTTCGGCGGTATACCCGGAAAGAGTAAAAGAGGAGGCACGAAAACTCTTGAGCAGTTCGGCAGAGATTTAACTCAGCTTGCAAAAGAGGGTAAAATTGACCCCGTTATCGGCAGAGAAAAGGAAATAGAAAGAGTTATCCAGATTCTCTCCAGACGTACAAAGAATAATCCGTGCCTTATCGGTGAACCCGGTGTAGGTAAAACAGCAGTCGCAGAGGGTCTTGCTCTTAAAATCTCTAACAGTGAAGTTCCCGAGATACTCAGGGATAAGAGAATTTTCTCGCTTGACCTTACAGGTATGATTGCAGGCACAAAGTACAGAGGTGACTTCGAGGAGCGTATCAAGAACGCTATTGACGAGGTTAAGAATTCAAGCGACATCATTCTCTTTATAGATGAACTCCACACAATCATCGGTGCAGGTGCGGCAGAGGGCAGTGCAGACGCTGCAAATATCCTTAAACCCAGCCTTGCAAGAGGAGATTTTCAGGTTATCGGTGCGACCACTCTCAACGAGTACAGAAAGTACATCGAAAAAGACGCAGCTCTTGAAAGACGTTTCCAGCCTGTAACAGTCGGTGAACCGTCACAAGAGGAGTCGATTACAATTCTCGAGGGTCTTCGTGACAAGTACGAAGCACATCATAAGGTTAAGATTACAGACGAGGCTATCAAAGCAGCTGTTAATCTCAGTTCGAGATATATCAACGACAGATATCTTCCCGATAAGGCAATCGACCTTATAGATGAAGCTGCGTCGAGAGTTCGCCTTAACGCTTACACTGCTCCCGACAGCCTGAAAAATATCGAAAACGAAATCAAGGCTCAGGAAAGCGAACTTGAAAGTGCAGTTAATGCACAGGAGTTTGAACGCTGTGCTGATATCAGAGATAAAATCAAGAAGCTCAAAGAGGAGCAGGAGAACGCAAAGAAAGAGTGGAAAGAGAAAACTCAGGGTATAAGCGGTGAGGTAACGGCGGAGAACATTGCCGACATCGTTTCAATGTGGACAGGCGTTCCCGTAGTGCAGCTTACTCAAGAGGAGAGCGAACGTCTTTTGAATCTCGAAAAGATTCTTCATCAAAGAGTTATCGGTCAGCACGAAGCCGTAACATCTGTGGCTAAAGCTATCCGCCGAGGCAGAGTGGGTTTGAAAGACCCGAAGCGTCCGATTGGTTCGTTTATCTTCTTGGGTCCCACGGGTGTAGGTAAAACGGAGCTTACAAAGGCTCTTGCACAGACAATGTTCGGCACTGAAGACGCTATGATTCGTCTTGATATGTCCGAGTATATGGAGAAGCACACGGTCGCAAAGCTTATCGGTTCGCCTCCGGGATATGTAGGATATGACGAGGGCGGTCAGCTTACGGAGAAAATCCGCAGAAAGCCGTATTCTGTAGTGCTTTTCGATGAGATTGAAAAGGCTCACCCCGATGTGTTCAATATGCTTTTGCAGATTCTCGAGGACGGCAGACTTACCGACTCACAGGGCAGAACGGTTGACTTTAAAAATACCGTTATCGTTATGACATCTAATGTCGGTGCATCTCTTATCACAGACAGCAAACAAAGACAGCTAGGATTTGCAAATTCCGATACCGAAAAGAGCAAGAACGACGACATTAAGGAAATCGTTCTGAACGAGCTTAAAAAGGTGTTTAAGCCTGAGTTTCTGAACCGTGTTGACGATATTATCGTGTTCAATAAGCTCACACATGACGAGATTAAGGAGATTGCAGGGAATATGCTGAATACCCTTAAGGACAGACTTGCCGATATGGATATTGATATCGAGTTCACGGAGAAAGCAAAAGATAAGCTTGCAGATGAGGGATTCGATGACACTTACGGTGCAAGACCGTTAAGAAGAACTATCCGTTCAAAGATAGAGGACGTTGTGAGTGAGAAATTGCTTGACGAAAGTGTTAAGAAAGGCGATAAAGTTGTGTGTGATTTTGTTGACGGGGATTTTATGTTTGAAGTGAAAGAATAAGAGAAAGTTGAGAATAGCACCTGTTAAAGTTTGGGTCAAGTCTTTATAAAAATATCCTCCCCTCACAAAAATAAAACACTTTTGCGAGGGGGATATTTACATATCCTATTTTGCTTGCAATCGCAAGAGTTTTTACCATCAGACAATTCCTGTAGGAAACATTCACAACAAATCTCCCTAAAGTGCATATATACCAAATATAGCCTCTATACCCATAACTTGTGTGTTGAAATTTAACAAATAACCTTGTATAATAATAGACATAAAGCCGATGAACAAAGCCTTTAGTACTATCATACTTTTAAAACTCAACTCGGTTTTGTATCGGTTGAGTTAGTCTATTTTAGGAGGTTGTTTTATGAATAGACTGTTAAAAATGTCCGCCGCCGCTTTGAGTACTTTGCTCCTTGCTACAGGTGCAAACAGTTTGGTTAAGACCAACACTGATTGTCCCACTGTGCCGACCGACTGTACAACAGCCGATTGTTCGGCAGCTTCAAACGACTGTGGTTTGAACAATGTTGATTTGCAGGGTCTGATTGACCAGTGCAATACAAATACCGATGTGCTTAAAGCTTTGATTGAGAACGGAAATTGCAGTTCCGACCAACTCAAAAGCCTTATCTCGGACGGAACATGTACGGTTGACGAGGTTTGTTCGGCTCTTGAAAGCTGCGACACAAACTGTGAAGATATTCAGAGTATCATTGATGATGTAAGCTGTGTTTCAAACGGCGACTGCGTGGGTGATACAGGCAATTGCAGTTCCGATGTTGATGTTATCAAGTCGATTTTGAACGATGTTGCGTCAAAGTCTAATAATGACGGCAGCGACTGCGGTAAAGAGGTTAAAGGGGTAACGGAGTGCAGCGATGTGAAAACAGTTGTTAAGGTTGTCAAGAACGACTGCAACGCAAATGACACATCAAGCAAAACCGAAGAGGATAAGAAGACCGAAAACACAGAGGAGAACGAGAAGTGTACTTCAAACTGTGACACAAGCAGTACCGAATGCGAAAACGGCGAGTGCGAGGAGAACAAGACCTGCGAGAACGGCGACTGCAGCAGCGATGTTCTTAAAGAGAAGCTTGACAAGTACGGCATTGATATTAACGACTGTATTGTGAACGGAAACTGCGGAAACGGAAAGTATACTGTTACTTATGACAATTACGAGAATATAGATGATATTCTCAAAGCTTTGGGTCTGGACGGCTGGAATGTTCAACAGCCAAACACTAGCAGTAAGCCTGCCGACAATAAAGGTAACAGCACCAATACAGAAAGCAAGCCTGTTACACCAAGCGTTCCGAAAGAAGATACTTCAAGTTCGGAGGTTGTTTCGGAGGATAAATCCGACAGCGGTGTATCGGAGTATGAAAAGAGAGTGGTTGAGCTTGTTAATGTTGAGCGTGCAAAGTACGGCTTGCCGGCATTGAAGCTTAATACGGAGCTTTCGGCAGTGGCAAGATTGAAGTCGCAGGATATGAAAGATAAGAATTATTTCAGTCATACATCACCGACCTACGGAAGTCCTTTTGATATGATGAAGAAGTTCGGTATCAGCTACCGCACAGCAGGCGAGAATATCGCAAGGGGTCAGAGAACTCCCGAAGAGGTTGTAAACGGCTGGATGAACTCCGAGGGTCACAGAGCGAATATTCTTAATTCATCGTTTACGGAAATCGGCGTAGGCTATGTAGCCGACGGCAATTACTGGACTCAAATGTTTATTGGATAATAAGCGGTTGGAAATTAGTGATTTATTATCATAATTATGTGTTCTCTCAGTCTTTCGCCGAAAAATTTACGAATTGGAAACAAATTACGGCGAAAATAGGTTATAATAGTTATATAAGGCTTACAGGTCGGGATTACAATTATAAATTCGGTTTGTGGGTGAATATAATTTGAAAGGATAGATATTTTATGGAAATTACTAAAGAAACCACTATGGGCGAAATGCTTGAATATGACAGAGGAATTGCCGTAGTTCTTATGGGAAGCGGTATGCATTGCGTAGGTTGTCCGTCATCTATCGGAGAATCGCTTGAAGAAGCTTGTATGGTTCACGGTCTTGATGCGGACGAGGTTCTCGGCAAAATTAAAGAGTACCTTGCAAACAAGTAATATAGGAAGTTAGAAACTGTCAGAAAATTCGGTAACAGTCATTTAGTTTGATTGTTACCGAATTTTTTTGTTGATATTGCAGTTAAAAGATGTTATAATTAAAAAGAAACAAGGATTTAATAATGCGTAATTATTTGGTTCTTGATGTTTGGCAGTTGGTTTGCTATAGCGGATTTGATGTGTAATTATACTAGTGAGCAGTAAGATTTAGCAAATTCACCTAACCCCTCTGTCCTGCGGACATCTCCCCTTTCAGGGGCGACTTTGATATATTGAGAACCAAAAAAGCCTCCCTTGAAAGGGAAGGTGTCAGCCGTAAGGCTGACGGAGGGGTTTTTAAAATATTGTCGGTAAATCTTGGTTTGACCGACAAAAGCCCAAATTCAAAAAGTCGTTCGTCATCATGCACAATGAATGGTTGGATTTTAAGTCGATAGCAAAAGAAAAAAGGACTTTTGGGTTACTTTTTAAGTCTTTTATTGTTCATTTTGCCAAACTCAATTTTGAAAAGGTACTTTTGTCAGTCTAACCAATCTTAACGTTTTCGAGTATATGTAAGTATATTGCATTGATAAGTCGGTCAAAAACTACCTCATTAAAAAAATTATTGGTCGGGTTCGCATAGTTAGAAAACGAATAGCTATCTTCACGTGTTAAAAATAACGAATAGCTATCTTCACGTGTTAAAAATAACGAATAGCTATCTTCACGTGTTAAAAATAAAGAAAGGCAGATTGTAGAGTATTATGAAAGTTCTTTGCATTGGTGATGTTGTCGGCTCGGTTGGCTGTAAATATCTTATGAAAACTCTTCCGAATTTCAAAAGAAAGCATAACATTGATTTTGTTATAGCCAACGGAGAGAATTCCTCGGACGGCAACGGTATTACTCCGGCTTCCGCAAAATATCTTTTCGACAGCGGTGTTGACGTTATTACTTCTGGCAACCACGCTTTCAGACGAAAAGAGAGCTACGAATATTATGACAGATGTAGTGAACTTATAAGACCTGCCAACTATCCCGAGGGTACAACCCCCGGAAGAGGTTACACCGTTGTGGATATGCTCAGATATCAGGTTTGCGTTATTAATCTTATCGGCACTATGTATCTTGAGCCGCTTGATTGCCCGTTTAAAACCATAGATAAAATCCTTGACAAAACGTCAAAGTACAAAATAAAAATTCTTGATTTTCATGCCGAAGCCACCGCCGAAAAGAAAGCACTCGGATTTTACCTTGACGGAAAAATTTCCGCCGTGTTCGGTACTCATACTCACGTGCAGACTGCGGACGAAACTATCCTCGAAAACGGCACGGGATATATAACCGACGTTGGTATGACAGGCACGGTCGATTCTGTTCTCGGGGTTAAAAAGGAGCTTGCGATTGCGAAGTTTAAGGATAAACTTCCTGTAAGATTTGACCTTGCGGAGGGAACGTGTCATATGGATTGTGTCGTGTTTGAGATTGACGATAAAACGGGAAAAACAATTTCGGTAGAAAAATTTAGCACTTGAAGTTAGTTTTTCATTTTAAATAGCATTTTCTACAAGTTTGTTTCGGCGAGATTTGTAAAATTAAGAGAGTTTTTATCTTGAAAACAGTATCCATTTTATGCTATAATTTTATAGTGTGTAAGGAACTGTTGGGAAATAAGTTGAACAATTTATACGCAGGATAATTTGTTCTGTGTTAGGCACAACACCGCA
Organism: uncultured Ruminococcus sp.; assembly: GCA_902763835.1. Taxonomy (GTDB): domain Bacteria; phylum Bacillota; class Clostridia; order Oscillospirales; family Acutalibacteraceae; genus RUG592. The sequence continues at coordinate 9,195 of CACWTQ010000079.1, forward strand.
GGAATACTGACGTATTTCAAGGTG